>JALZDV010000349.1 GCA_030862345.1 Actinomycetota bacterium
GGGCTGTCCGCCGTACCCGGGCTGTCCGCCGTACCCGGGATGTCCGCCAGGCTGGTCTGGGTAATTGCTGTAGGAAGTCATTCCATCCTCCGGGTCGAACTGGGCAGCCCGAATCGAGTGTCGGCAACGGCTCACCGAACCTTCTCATGCAAGGGTTCCTTCGAGCAGCGCGGCCTTGTGCCGCAGCGCACATCTGTCGTTCTTCTACGCTGGTGCGGTGCCCGCTAATTCTCATCCTCTCGTCCTCATCGCCGACAGACTCGCGCCGAGAGTCGTCGAACTGCTCGAGGCGGACTTCGAGATCGCGCACGTCGACGGCACTGACCGTGGCGCCCTACTGCCAGCTCTGGCGCGGGCATCAGCCGTCCTCGTACGCAGCGCAACGACCATTGACGCGCACGCGTTGGCGGCCGCGCCCCGACTGAAGGTCATCGCGCGTGCCGGCATCGGCTTGGACAACATCGATGTGGCTGCGGCGACCGCCCGCGGTGTCCTCGTCGTGAACGCACCACTGTCCAACATCTGGTCGGCAGCCGAGCACGCGGTGGCACTGCTGTTGGCAACCGCGCGGCAGATCCCGGCTGCCGATGCCTCCTTGCGGGCGGGCAATTGGAAACGGAGCTCCTTCAACGGTGTCGAGATCGCCGACAAGACGATCGGTGTCGTGGGGCTCGGCCGGATCGGCCTACTCTTCGCCGCGCGCATGAAGGCCTTCGAAGCGCGGGTCATTGCCTGCGACCCCTACATCCAGCCCGGACGGGCAACCCAACTCGGGGTGCACCTGGTGTCGCTGGATGAACTTCTCCGCGAGAGTGACTTCATCTCGATCCACCTCCCCAAGACACCCGAGACGGTTGGACTGATCGGAGCCAAGGAGCTCGCGGCGACCAAGCCGGGCGCGATCCTCGTGAACGCCGCCCGTGGTGGCTTGGTCGATGAGCAGGCACTTGTGGACTCACTGCAGGCCGGGCACCTCGGTGGCGCCGGGATCGACGTGTACGACACCGAACCGTGCACGGACAGCCCGCTGTTCGCGCTTTCCAACGTCGTGGTCACCCCGCACCTGGGTGCTTCGACTGTGGAGGCGCAGGACAAGGCAGGGGTGGCCGTTGCGAGGTCCGTACGGCTGGCGCTGCAGGGCGACTTCGTGCCGGATGCGGTCAACGTACAAGTGGGCGGTGTCGTCGCCGAGGACGTGCGGCCGGGACTGTCGTTGGCCGAGAAGCTGGGTCGGATCTTCACCGCCCTTGCCGGTGGCATCGCCCTGCGCTTGTCGGTGGAGGTCCGTGGAGACATCGTCGAGCACGACGTCAGCGTGCTCCAGCTGGCCGCGCTGAAGGGAATCTTCACCGACGTAGTCGAGGAACAGGTCACTTTCGTCAACGCGCCGCTGCTGGCTAGAGACCGCGGTCTGGCAGTCGACCTCGTCACCGATCCGATCAGCGAGGACTACCGCAATGTCACCACCCTGCGCGGAGTGCTGGCTGATGGTCGGGAGATCTCGGTCTCCGGCACGGTGACCGGTCCTCGACTGGTGGAGAAGCTGACCGAGGTGGTCGGCTTCGAGGTGGACCTGCGTCCCGAGGGTTATCTGCTGTTCTTCCGCTATCACGACCGACCCGGTGTGGTCGGCACGATGGGTGCGCTGCTGGGAGACGCCGAGATAAACATTGCTGGGGCGCAGGTCAGCCGCGCCGACGCCGGTGGCGAGGCGCTCATGGTGATCACCACCGACTCCGAGGTCGCCCCAGAACTTCTGGCCACGATCGCCGATCGGATCGGGGCCCGCGATGCCCGGCTTGCCGATCTGACCAGCTGACTGGACGGCCGGTCGCCAGCAATCGACCCCTCCGCCGGACCGGCGAAGGGGTCGAATGCTATGCGCTGGGGGCGAGTCGCCTAGCCGATGTCAGCCCGATGCCGGCGGCCGAACATCACCAGCGACGTACCCATCAGGAGCAGTGCCCCGCCCACCAGGCCGACCGGCAGGACATCGTCGCTGCCGGTGGCCGGCAGCTCCGGCCTCGGGGGACCCGGCGGACCCGGCGGACCCGGCGGACCTGGCGGGAGGCCCGGGGGAGCGGCGGCCACCGTGATCGTGACCGTGGCAGTGTCGGCACGTGGCTCACCCGCGTCGATGGTCGTGATCGTGTAGGTGAACGAGTCCGTCCCGACGAAGCCGGCCTCCGGTGTGTACGTCGTTGCACCATCGGCGTTGACGACGGCCGTCCCGTTGGTGGGGGGAGCGGCAAGGGAGGCTGTGACGTTTTCTGGTCTGGCCGGGGTCGCCCCGGTCTGATCGCAATCATTCACCAGCACGTTGCCGGAAACAGCTTGGCCCCTTTGGGTACCGGCCACGTCGTCCACTGCATCGATCTGGCGCAGGGCAGTACCAATGGCGATCGACACCGTTGCCGTGTCCGTGCTCGGCGGAACGACCGGCTCGCCCTCGATGGCACCGATCAGGGTGTAGGTGAAGGTGTCGATGACGCCGGTGCACGCTGGTGCGGAGGCCACCAGCGCGGCGTAGCCGGCAGGGTCGGTCTCCGGGTCGATGGTAGTGGTGTATTCCGCATCCCCGGTCTCGGGGTTGATGACCAGGATCCCGTTCGTGCCCTGCTGTCCGGCCGGATCTGCGGACACTGGATCGAACAGGCAGTTGTTCGTGGGTGCGCTGCTGCAGTCGGCGGGCAGGCCGTTCTGACCGGTGTCGTTGGCCAACACGGAGAAGAGCGCCACGCCGACGTTGTTGAGCGGGCTGCCGACATCGTCAACGGCATCTAGCGGGGGGGCCGCGGCGGACGAACCAGCGCTGAGCACGACCAGCGCCATGGCGCCGGTCGCGGCCAAGCCCAGCTGAGCGATTCTCCGGTGCGGGGTGAGCGGCCTGGTGACTGTCATGCGCGGTGGATGCCTTCCTTGGACGTTGCGATGCCGATGCTGCGGGGATCGGGACGCAACGCAACCAGCACTGCGGTCCGTGGGGCACCTTAGCGGCTTTCTCGACCGCGTCCAGTCCGGAAAGAATGTCTGCTGATACTTGCCCGCCGTGGTCGCCGCTTGGTAGACAGTTCCCGTCACGGCGGGCTTCAGGCTGTGCGTGCGCGAGAAGGGTTGCGCTCGGCAGCGGTGCCGAGCTCCGGTCGGCCAGGCCAAGACCCAAGGACCCTCGCGCAGGGGTGGACATGATTCGTGTTTCTCGGCCCGGCCTGCGCGCTCGCGTAGGTGCCCGCGTCGCCGTCGTCAGCGCAATATCGGCACTGATCCTCTCGGGGTTGTCCGGGACGGCATCCGCCGAGACCGTCAACCCCGACGGTCCGGCGGGGCCGCGGGCCGCGCTGACCGACGCCCAGCAGCAGCAGATCGCCGCTGAGGCGCGGGCCGCTCGTGCCTCCACTCTTCCGGCAAGTGGCCCAATGGCCTTCTTGCTCGAGCTGGATTCCCCCTCGACCGGGCAGATCTTCGCCCAAAACCTTCCTGGCGGGCAAGCGGTCGCGGCAGCAGCAGCGCGAGCCGCCGTCGGCACCATCGCCGACCTCCGTAACCGCGTCCTGGCCGCCCTGCCGCAGGCAGCCCCGCAATTCACCGAGCTCTACCGCACCCAAGCGACCCTGGCTGCGGTGGCGATCGAAACCGACGTCAGCAACTACGCGGCGTTGTCGGGCGTGCCAGGAGTTCGCGCCGTCTACCCCATCACTCCGAAGACCATCGACAACGCCCACGTCTCCCAGCTGATCCGCGCCGACCAGGTCTGGGCGGCTATGGGCAACATCGGTGAAGGCATCCAGATCGGTGTCATCGACACCGGAGTCGACTACGTGCATACCAACTTCGGCGGCGCCGGGACCGCCGCCGCCTACGCCGCGCAAACCGATGCGGCGGCCTCACCGCGCGTCTTTCCCACCTCCAAGGTCGTCGGCGGCTACGACTTCGTGGGCGACGCCTATAACGCCAGCCCGAGCGACCCGACCTACTCGCCGGTGCGTCGTCCGGACCCGAACCCGATGGATTGCAACGGCCATGGCTCGCACGTGGCCGGCAGCGCCACCGGGCTGGGTGTCAACGCCGACGGATCGACCTACAGGGGACCGTACGACGCAAACATTCCGCTGGACACCATGCGGATCGGTCCGGGAATGGCGCCAGGAGCGGAGCTCTTCGCCCTGCGGGTCTTCGGATGTGAGGGGTCGACGAACGCAACGGCGCTAGCCCTGGAATGGGCGATGGACCCCAACGGTGACGGCGTGACCAGCGACCACCTCGACGTCGTGAACCTGTCCCTGGGCTCTGACTACGGTCTGCCCGATGACGGTGACTCGGTCATCGTGAACCGCGCGGCCGAGCTGGGTATATCCATGGTCCTCTCGTCCGGCAATGCAGGTGACACCTTCGATGTCGGTGGCTCACCCGGTAACGCGGCGCGCGCCATCACGGTTGCTGCCTCCAACGACGGTTTCGGCATCTTCGACGGCTGGCGGATCGTCAACAAGCCGGAGCTGTTCGAGCCGGACATCCGCCCGGGCCTGCGCTCGGTGGCCTTCACCACTCCCACGCCTAACGGAGTCCAGGGTGAACTCGAGGTCCCGATCCCCACAGACGACGAGACCGCATGCACGCCACTGGAAGGCGACTACACGGGCAAGTTCCTGATCATCCAGGCCGCCGGCTTCGCCTGTGGGTCGGTGACCAAGAGCGGCAATGCTGCCGCCGCGGGAGCGACCGGATTCGTGATCGTGTCCGACGACGACCTGCTCGAGGTGGGAATCACTGGAAGTTCGGTCATCCCAGGCATCCTGGTGACCGCATCAGACGGCGCCGTCCTGGTCGAGCAGGTCGAGAGCGGTGAGACCCTGATCATCGAGTTCGGTGACAACCTCAAGGATGCTGCGCGCTATGCCAATCCAGACCAAGAGGACTTGATCGCGTCCTTCACCTCTCGTGGTGTTCGGCTGGCAAACGGCGTGAAGCCCGACATCACGGCTCCGGGCGTGACCCTGTACTCGACGGCAACCGGGACGGGCAACGAAGGCGTCAACAACTCCGGTACGTCGATGGCCAGCCCGGTCACAGCGGGTGTCGCGGCGCTGCTTCGTTCCGCGCACCCGGGTTGGACCACCGAAGAGGTCAAGGCTGCCCTGATGAACACGGCCAACGAGGATCTCTACACAGGTGAGGGACGGACCGGCGACATCTACGCCCCCAACCGGGTGGGCGCCGGCCGGATCGATGCCCTGGATGCATTGAGCACCAACGTGGTTGCCTACGTCCAGGATGCGCCCGGCGTGGTGAGCGCGTCCTTCGGGGTCATCGAGGCGACTCAGAACGTGACCACGATGAAGCGGACGATCCGGGTGGTGAACAAGGGCACGACGGCGCAGACCTTCTCGGTCGCCTACGACCCGGTCACCGAGCAGCCGGGGGTGTCCTACTCGCTGAACAAGGGGTCGGTCACGGTCGGGCCGGGCGGCTCGACAACGGTGGTCGTGACGATCACCGTGAATCGGTCTCAGCTGCGCAAGACGCTGGATCCAACGATGAGCGCGACCCAAGAGGATACGTTGATCGGCTTCGGTGAGCTGCCCAGGCAGTTCGTCGCCGATGCCAGCGGCCGCGTCGTGCTGACCGCAAGTGCGGCTGGATCCACTCAGCCACAATTGCGGGTTCCGGTGCACGCCAACGCTAAGCCGTCCTCGACGCTTACCCAGTCCTTGTCGCCGTTCCAGAACAACCGAGCGCAACTGACGTTGTCCGGTCGGGGCGTGGCGAATGGCCCGGTCGGTGAGCCGAGCAGCTATGTGTCGCTGAGCAGCGCGTTCGAGCAGTTGGGGACCAGCCCGCAGATGCCCAAGTGCTCGCGGACGGTCAATGTGGGCTGCTATCAGTCAGATCTGGAACGATCCGTGGATCTCAAGGCGATCGGCGTGGCCACCGATGCGCCGTTCACCGGCACCGCCAGGAAGCCGCTGGAGAACAGCTACCTGTACTTCGGAGTGGCTGCGCATGGAAGGTTCATGACGCCGGACGCGGTGGTCGGGTACTCGGTGTTCATCGACGGGAACGGTGACAACGTTCCGGACTACGAGATCTTCAGTCAGCGGTTGTTCAACGGGGCGGATCCGATCGATGTCGTGCTCGTGCTCGGGGCCTACCTCACCGGACCCAATGCCGGATTCCTGATGGAGACCCCGGATGGCAATCTGGCGGCGGAGTTCCTGAACGGAGCACCGGGCAATGTCGACACGAACCTGTTCGACAACGACACGGTGATCATGCCGTTCCCGATCTCCTCGATGCCGCTACTCACGTCGGGTAACCCGCGGTTCACCTTCGGGGTCCAGGCGACCGGCTTCGGTTACGGAACCATCGACACGGTGGGAACCACGCCGTTCGGAGGCAGCGTTGCCGGCGGGATGTCGTTCAACGCCCGGACGCCAGGGCTCGCCTTCTCCGTGGGTGGCGAGGTCGCTCAGTTGGTGGTCTCCGGACCTGGAACAGTCATCGAGGTGCGGCGCAACCCGACGCAGCTCGCGGCGGACCGAGCGGTCGGTGGGCCAAAGGGGATCCTGGTGATCCATTCGCACAACTCGACAGCAGCCGGTCGGGCCCAGACCGTCCCCGTGCCTGGAGTGACGTGACCGGCTAAGCCACAAGCACATCCAACGGCCCTCGAATCTCGTCGATTCGGGGGCCGTTGGCCGTCTCATAGGGTGGGCGCCATGCGGGTCGCGGTCATCGGTGGAGACGGAATCGGGCCGGAGGTCACCGCGGAGGCGGTGAAGGCTCTCAGGGCTGTCACCGGAGGCGTGACCACCACCGAGTTCGACCTCGGTGCGGCACGGTGGCAACGGACCGGCGAGTTACTACCGGACGCCGAACTCGACGAGATACGTAGCCATGACGCCATCCTGTTGGGTGCCATCGGTGATCCCGGCGTGCCCAGCGGCATCCTGGAACGAGGGCTGCTGCTGCGGCTGCGCTTCGCGCTCGACCACCATGTGAACCTGCGCCCGGTGCGGTTGCTCCCGGGTGTGGTCGGACCGCTGCGTGGAAACCCGGCCATCGACATGGTCGTCGTGCGAGAAGGGACCGAAGGCCCCTACACCGGTAATGGCGGGGTGCTGCGCGAGGGGACACCACACGAGATCGCCACCGAGGTCAGCCTCAACACGGCGTTCGGCGTACAGCGGATCATGCGGAACGCCTTCGAGCGAGCGCGGTCTCGGCCGCGGCAGCACCTCACGCTGGTTCACAAGACGAACGTCCTGACCTACGCCGGCTCGCTCTGGTTTCGTACGGCGCAGGCCGTGAGCCGGGAGTTTCCGGACGTCACGCTGACCTACCAGCATGCGGACGCCGCGACGATGTTCTTCGTCACCGATCCCGGCCGGTTCGACGTCGTCGTGACAGACAATCTCTTCGGTGACATCCTGACCGACCTCGGAGCGGCAATCACCGGCGGAATCGGCCTGGCCGCCAGCGCAAATCTGGACATGACGCGGGAGAACCCGAGCATGTTCGAGCCAGTGCACGGCTCGGCACCCGACATCGCCGGCACCGGCCGCGCCGACCCCACGGCGGCGATTCTGAGCGTTGCCCTCCTGCTGGACCACCTGGGTCAGTCCGAGCTCGCCCGCCGGGTGGATACAGCCGTAGCCCGGGATTTGGCAGCTCGCGATCCGGCCCAGAACCCTGGCACCGAGGAGATCGGGGACCGGATCGCAGAGTTGATTGGCCAAGATGGGGATGTTGTGCCGGTTGTGTAGCGAACCGGCCCTTTGCGCGCTCGCTTAGGGGCGGTTGTGTAGCGAACCGGCCCTTTGCGCGCTCGCTTAGGGGAGGTTGTGTAGCGAACCGGCCTTTGCCAGGGCTTCCGGTACCTGCTTTACTTCTCAGCGATGTCCAGCCTGCTGGGAATTATCAGCTAGCGCGCCCGCCCCTCCGGCCTGCGCGCAGACCTCCCGTGTTCGACGGGGGGTTTTTTTGTTGCTTGCGCCGTCCGGCCCATCTCTACCTGGATACCGAGCGAGGTCTCGACCACCATGAATCCGCCGCTTTCCCCGTCGGGTCCTCCGACCAGGCCCGATGACTCCTTTCACGTCTTCGACACGACACTGCGCGACGGTGCGCAGCGCGAGGGCATCACGTACTCCGTCAACGACAAGCTCGCCGTGGCCCGACTCCTCGATGACATCGGAGTGGGGTTCATCGAAGGCGGCTGGCCCGGCGCGATGCCCAAGGACACCGAGTTCTTCGACCGGGCCCAGCAGGAGCTGTACCTGCGCCATGCCCAGCTGGTCGCGTTCGGCGCGACCCGCAAGCCCGGCGTGGATGTGAAGACCGACAAGCAGGTTTCGGCGCTGCTGGCGGCCGACACACCGGTCGTGTGCCTGGTTGCCAAGTCCGACGTACGGCATGTGGAGCGCGCGCTGCGGACCACCCTGGAGGAGAACCTCGCGATGGTCTTCGACACCGTCGAACACCTGGTGCGAGAGGGGCGTCGGGTGTTCCTGGACTGCGAGCACTTCTTCGACGGGTATGCCGTCGACCCGGACTACGGCCTCCGGGTTCTGGAGGCCGCCTTCCGCGCCGGCGCCGACGTCGGCGTGCTGTGTGACACCAACGGTGGCTCCCTGCCGATGGGCCTCGGCCGGATCGTCGCCGACGTCAAGGAGCGGGGCGGCTTCCGCCTGGGCATCCACTGCCAGGACGACACCTGGTGCGCAGTCGCCAACACCCTTGCTGCCGTCGAAGCCGGTGTCACCCACGTGCAGGGCACGGCGAACGGGTACGGCGAACGGGCCGGCAATGCCGACACCTTCGCGATCATCGCCGGGTTGGTGACCAAGATGGATCGACCCGTCGTCCCGCCGGAGTGCCTGACCGAACTGGTCCGGGTCTCTCACGCCATCGCCGAACTGGCCAACATCGCACCGAACACCCACCAGCCCTACGTCGGCTTCTCCGCCTTCGCGCACAAAGCTGGGCTTCATGCCAGCGCCATTAAGGTCTCTCCGGGCCTGTACAACCACCTGGACCCGGAGGTGGTTGGCAACGACATGCGCATCCTGGTCACCGAGATGGCCGGCCGGGCCAGCATCGAACTCAAGGGCAAGGAGTTGGGCGTCGACCTCGAGGGACACGGCGATGCGGTCGGTCGTGTGGTCGACCGAGTCAAGGTGCTGGAGGCACAAGGCTGGTCCTTCGAGGCCGCCGACGCGTCCTTCGAGCTGCTGCTGCGCTCCGAGATCGGTTCAGAGGTGGGTACGGACCTGGACGGCGACAGCGGCCCGATCTTCGAGCTGGAGTCCTATCGGGTCATCGTCGAGCACCGGCCCTCCGCGGGTCCGGGTAACGGCTCGGTGATCAGCGAGGCAACGGTGAAGCTCTTCGTGGAGGGGGAGCGGATCATCGCGACCCGGGAGGGCAACGGACCGGTCAACGCGCTGGACTCAGCACTCCGCTCTGCGCTGACCCAGCCGTACCCCGAGCTGGCCCACCTGGAACTCGCCGACTACAAGGTGCGGATCCTGGAGGGAAAGCACGGTAGCGACGCGGTGACCCGGGTCCTGATCGACACGACCGACGGATCGAGTGCCTGGACGACGGTCGGCGTACACGGCAATGTCATCGAGGCGTCCTGGCAGGCCCTCGTCGACGCGCTGACCTTCGGCCTACGACACCGCAGCGCCGCCGTTTGCTGAGTCAGCCAGTTTCGAGCGGCGCGGTCCCTCGCTTGCGGCTGGGTAGATTGGGCGGCGATGCGTATCGTCCGGTTCGCCCATCCCAAGGGAATGTCGTTCGGCACCGTGGAGGCTGACGGCGTCCTCGCCCAGATCGACGGGCACCCGTTCGGACCCATCGTGCACACCGGAGCCCGCTTCGACCCGGGTGATGTGCGGCTGCTGTCCCCGATCCTGCCGAGCAAGGTGATCGGCGTGGGGCGCAACTATGCCGATCACGCAGCCGAGATGGGCAACGAGATACCGGCAGAGCCGATGATCTTTCTCAAGCCCTCGACCTCGGTGATCGGCCCGGGCGACGTCATCCGACTGACCGACCTGTCCAACAACGTCCATCACGAGGCCGAACTCGCCGTGGTCATCGGGGCGACGGGTGCCCGGCGGGTGACCGCGGCAGATGCCCTGACCAGCGTCTTCGGCTACACCTGCGGCAATGACGTCACCGCACGGGACCTGCAGAAGAAGGACGTGCAGTTCACCCGCGCGAAGGGTTTCGACTCGTTCTGCCCGATCGGACCATGGATCGACACCGAGTTCGATCCAACCGATGCCGAGGTGCGTTGCGAGGTCGACGGAGAGTTGCGCCAAAGCGGCCGCACCAGCCAGTTGATCCACTCGATTCCGAAGCTCATCGCGTTCATCTCGGATGTCATGACCCTGCTGCCCGGAGATGTGATCCTCACCGGAACCCCGGGGGGCGTCGGGCCGATCACTGCTGGGCAGCGGGTCGACGTGATAATCGAGAACCTGGGAACGCTGCCCAATCCCGTTGTCGGGCCGAATGGTTCAGCGTCGAATCGCAGTGGAAAGCCGACATGATCGGTCAGGCCGACCGTCCGGTTCGAGTGCGATTCTGCCCGTCACCCACTGGCAC
>JALZDV010000381.1 GCA_030862345.1 Actinomycetota bacterium
CCGTTTCGGTGGTCTGCGGAACTCCGCGGACCTTGGCCATTTCGCGCCGGCCCCGCAATGCCAGGATCGCTGCCACGATCCCCCACAGCGCGGCCACGATCAGCGCGGACCAACCATGGCCGATCAGCATGCCTAATGCCCACCAGAGTGAGATGGACAGAAAGAGCAACACCATGTGGCCGGCCACAGCAGCGCCGCCGAACAGTCCAGCTCCGGTACCGGCCCGGGTTGCCGTCTGCTTCAACTCGGCCTTGGCCAACTCCAGTTCCTGACGCATAAGCGTCGACAGGTCGGTGGTGACATCGCTGAGGATCTCCCCGATCGACCGGTCCTCCTCAGGGCGTCCGCCCGCCCCGTAACCCTGTCCGGGCTGCCGAGCGCCCATCTCCGACGTCGTCATCGGCCGACCCCCGTACCCGGGCTCGGGTACCCGCCCTCGTCAGACTGCGGGTAGCCGCCTTCGGCTGGCTGTGAGTAGCCGCCTTCGGCTGGCTGTGCGTAGCCGATCTGCTCGGTTGCGGGGTAATCGCCTTGACCCGCTGCATAGCCCCCAGACACGGGCATGGCCGGATCTGCGCTCCAGCCGGTCGTCGCGGGTGGGGCTTCGTAGGCCAGCGCCGGGTCCAGGGTGGTGCCGTAGGCCGCCGTGCCACTCTGCTGCCAGCCATCTCCCGTACCTGCCGCCGTTCCGCTGTAACCGGCCGAACCACTGCCGGACGAGCTGTCAGCGGTCAGACCACGGGTCAGCCTGCCGACCAGCACCCCGGCCGTCGCGGCGATTGCGAGGAAGGCGCCTGGGCGCTGCCGAGCAAAGCGCT
Organism: Actinomycetota bacterium; assembly: GCA_030862345.1. Classification (GTDB taxonomy): domain Bacteria; phylum Actinomycetota; class Actinomycetes; order Mycobacteriales; family Geodermatophilaceae; genus JACCQS01. The sequence continues at coordinate 819 of JALZDV010000381.1, forward strand.
GGATCTCGGTCACGATCTCGCCGGGTTCGCGGTTCTCCAGCCAGGAGGCGGCCGAGTTGACCTGGTCGGCTGCCTGGCGGGCTACCTTGGTTGCCGGGCCGTCGGACTCGGACTTGCTTGCCATACTCTGCAGCTCGGAGCTCAGTGAGCGAAGGCCGCTGGCCGCGCGCTGCTGTTGGCTGCTCGCCTGGCTGCTCAGTTCGCCGCGGGTCTGGTTGAGCAGGTTTCTCGCCTCATACTTCGCCTGCCCGGCGACGTTGGCAGCCTCGTCTTTGGCCACGCCGGCTACGTGCTGGCCGGCCTGTGCAGCGGTACCCCCGACCTCGGCTGCCTGTTGCTTGGCCACATCCGTCTTCGACGACTCAGAGCCGCTGTCGCCTCCGAAGCCGGACGGCGTCTCCGTCATCGAGTCGGTATATGTTCCCGACGGGTCCGAGTAGGTCCCCGAGGGGTCCGCGTAGGTCCCCGCCGGATCCGAGTAGGTCCCCGACGGATCCGAGTAGGTCCCCGACGGGTCCGAATATGCCCCCGACGGATCTGATCGGTACGTCGATGAAGAATCGGACGGGTACGTCATGTTGTCCTCCTTAGAAACTCGGGATCGAGTCGCACAACTCGCATGTTTACCCAGCCCATTTACGGCGTAAACGCCCAAGTCCCGGCGCTGCGCCGGATTCATAGGGTTGGCGGGTCTTTTTACCAGCGGATGTTTGTCCTACCAAGGTCGACCACCGACCGGTTCAGGCCTCTGACAGGTGGGCACCGCCGGACCGGATGACTGGGTGGTGCAGGCGACGACGCAACTCGACAACCGTTCCGCCGCTGGCTTCGCGCGTCACCTTGATCCGGTCGCACAACCGAGCCATGAGAGCCAGACCACGACCCCGCCGACTCGTCGCCGAGGACTCCGGAGACCGCCAGCGGCCGTCATCGCGCACCCAGCATGCCAACTCACCGTCCGAGAGCAGACTCGCCTCTATCCTGATCGTGCCGACTCGGCCCCCGACGAAAGCGTGCTGGATCGCGTTCGCCGTCGCCTCGCCGACGGCCAGCGCCATCCCGGCCCCATCTTCGACGCTGCTCCGCAGCCCGGACAGCCAGTTGCCGACGGTCTCTCGGACCGTGTCCACGTTGGCGGCGATGGCCGGCAGTGTGACTGCAAGCCGCGGTACTTCTGCTCGAGGTTGGGCGGCAAGAACGGCTAGCCCACTCCGCGGGTCCGTCCGCCGGATCGCATCGGTGGCTGTACGGCACACCGCCGCGGTTCTCGGCTGTCCCGCCGCACCCGGTGCGTTCTCGGATCCGGTCGAGCCCTGCGGCAGGTCGGCAAGCTGGGCCGTTACCTCGTCACGAGACTTCTCGGTCATGCCCGTGCACAACACCAGCACGTCGTCCGGGGCAAGCCGGTCCGTACCGGCTAGGACCGGCTGCCCCCTGCCACGAAATCCGCCGCCCAGGAGTCCGCCGCCGGTGGGC
>JALZDV010000395.1 GCA_030862345.1 Actinomycetota bacterium
TCCCCCACCTGGCAGTGAACGGAGCGGTTCTCTTGGCCGTGCTCGCCATTGGCGTGTTGGTCTACTTCATCCACCACATCAGCGACTCGGTTCAGGTCTGGACGCTAGCGCGGCAGGTCCGTACCGATCTGCTGGCGACCGTGGACCGGCTCTACCCGCAAAGGATCGGCGAGGACACCACCGAGGTGGAGGGTGCCGAGGGCGGCCGGGACATCCTTGACCGGCTGGAGGTCGACGGCGTCCCGGCTTCGTCGAACAAAATCGGTTACGTCCAGGGCATAGATCATGGTGATCTCCTGGCATTGACCAGTGACCGCAACCTGGTCGTCTCACTGCAGATCCGCCCCGGAAGCTACAGCATGGAAGGGGCCATGCTGGCCACGGTTTGGCCCGCCGATCGGGTGGACGACGACGTCCTGGCGAGGATTCGCAAGGCCGTCCGCATTGGGCAGGCCCGAACGCCGCATGAGGATGTTGAGTTCGCAGTGCTGCTGTTGGAGGAGATGGCGGTTCGGGCCCTTTCTCCCGGCACCAACGACCCGTATACCGCAATCAACGCGCTGGACGACCTGTCCGCCGGCTTGGCACGGCTTGCGGGGCGCGACTCCCCCTCTATCTACCGGTACGACGAGCAAGGTGAGCTGCGGGTGGTCGCACCCGGCCGCAACCTGATGGACCTCGTCGACCACCTGGTCGATGCCATGCGCCGGTATGCGATTGGGCATCCCACGGTGCTGCATCGCACCCTTGCGCTGCTCGAACAGGTCGGGGCCGTGTCCACACAACCCGATGCCCTGGCGAGGATGGACGCACACGCTCAGCGGTTGGCCGAGGCTTTCAGCATCAGCTCAGCGCAGGAATACGACGCCGAGAAGCTCAACCGGCACGCCGCCCAGGTACAAGGGTCCCTCGCCGACCGGCTGTCGACCCAGCTCAGCCGTAGCTGACGTGTCATCAACGCATCCAGTGCAGAGGAGCCTTCGGTGTTCAGCGTGACGATTCAGGGCGGGAGGTCGGTGGGTGCGGACGTTCCTTCGTACGACTGACGCGCCCACCTTGCGGCTGCTCGACGGTCTGGTGACCTTCTGGGTCGTCTTGTGGGTCGTCCTGGGATTGCTGACCGGCTATGAAGTGCAACGGCTGACGTCGGTCAGCGACGCGGCGCAGGCATCGGCTCGGGCGGCTGACACGGCCGGTGAGGCGCTCCAGTCTTTGGACGGCATCCCGTTTGTCGGTGAGCGTTCCGCCGAGTTGGGCGACGAGGTGCGCGCCGCCGCGGAGCAAGTGCGGCTCAACGCGGAGGACACCAGCGTCACCCTCCGCCGGCTGGGACTCTTGCTCGGTGCCTCCATCATCCTCATCCCACTGACCCCGGTGTTTGGGATGTATGTGCCCAACCGGTTGGGTCGCGGCCGCGAGCTCAGGGCGCTCCGACGGCGGCTTCGCTCCCAAGCGATGGATAGGCCGCTGGAGGCCTATCTGGCCAGGCGTGCAGTTGATTGGCTTCCGTACGACCAGCTCATGACGGTAAGCGATGATCCGGCCGGTGATCTCCGAGATGGCAGACACGGCGCCCTCGCCCGTGCCGAGCTGAGCCGCCTCGGGCTGCGCCCAGGAATCTCAGGGCCGTGAAGGTCCGCCGGAACGGCAACCCGGGGGTCCCCCCACGCCCTCGTGGTGAGCGGCGGCTTTCCAACAGGTACGCCGGACTCCTGGTCAGATTTCGGTACGCGGTCGTCTTGATGTGGGTCGCACTGGCGCTGGGCATGCAGTTTCTGCTGCCTGATATTTCCGATGACGGCGGGGTCGAGGGGTTCATCAATCCGGACAGCCCCGCAATCGCCACGGAGATCGATTCGGTGACCGCCTTCGGGTTTCCACTGCTAGCCCGCGTGGTTGTCGTTCAGCGGAACCCCGATGGGCTGTCTGCCTTTGCGCAGGCCGAGGCAGTACTCCGTGCCGTGGCGCTGAGTCAGAACTCATATGAGGGCGTCGAGCCCATCCGGGGCGCTCTTCCGATCACAAACACCGAAGGGTTCTTCCCCGGGTCGACGGAGGAGAACACCACGGCCCTCACCTATCTGTTCATGCCGCCGTGGGTGGGGTTCAACGCTCAGACCTTCGCCGCGAAAGACTTCGCCGCGGAGTTTCTCTCTGACGAAGACGACGCCTTCGTCGGCGTAGCGGGGTCAGTCCCGGCACGGGTAGCGCAGGCCGACATCCTGGAGGAATCGCTACCGTTGGTGGAGGTGGCCACCTTGGCGGCGATCGTGTTGATCGTCGGCCTCTACTTCCGCAGCGTCGTTGCACCACTCCTGGCGCTGGTCACCGCAGGTGTCGCCTTCGTCGTAACGATCCGCATGGCTGGTGTCGCCGGCAGTCTGCTCGGGGTCACCGTGCCAAGTGAGCTGCAGCCGCTCATGGTCGCCCTGCTGCTCGGTGTGGTGACCGATTACGTGATCTTCTTCCTCGCCGGGTTGAAGTCAGAGCTGCGCACCGGAACTGGGTCGGCCACGGCGGCCAAGCGGTCGGCGGCCACCTTCGGGCCCATCGTTGCAGTGGCGGGTGTGACAGTCGCTGCCGGAACGGCCGCCCTGCTGGTGGCGCAATCACCGCTCTTCCGCGCATTCGGTCCAGGCATGGCACTGGCAGTCCTCGTCGGCGTGGCCGTCTCCGTGACCCTCGTACCCGCCCTGCTGGCCATCCTGGGCAAGGCCGCACTATGGCCGAGCAGAATGGACTCAGGTGCCCTGGCCG
>JALZDV010000449.1 GCA_030862345.1 Actinomycetota bacterium
GGCCAGGATGTCGCTGGAATCCGGTGCGGTGGTGATCCCGGTGGTCATGATCGACACCGACAAGATCCAGCCAATCGGCAAGAAGATCCCGCGCATCCACAAGGTACAAATCCGGGTCGGGGTGCCGCTGGACTTCTCCCGATACGAGGGCATGTCGGGCGACCGGTTCGTCGAGAGGTCGATGACCGACGAGGTGATGTATGAGCTGATGTTGCTCTCAGGCCAGCAGTACGTCGATGTCTACGCCGCCAGGGTGAAAGCCGGAATGGACAAGACCGGCAAGAGCGCCGAGGAGGTAGTCCGGATGCTCAAGCCGAACCCGCTGGAGACCGTCGACCGGGTGCCGGCCACCCTCGCCGGTTGACCCGCATCCGGCGATGCGGCGGTACTTCTACGACACCGAGTTCATCGAGGACGGACGGACCATCGACCTGATCTCGATCGGGATGGTCGACGAGACCGGCCGCGAGTTCTACGCCGTGTCCACCGAGTTCGATCCGCACAGGGCGATCCCATGGGTACGCCGCAACGTCCTGGACCAGCTTCCGTCGCCCGCTGATCCGGCCTGGCGGTCGCGGGCCCGAATCCGCGCCGACCTGCTGTCCTTCCTCACCGGGCCGGGGGAGGAGATCGAGCTGTGGGCCTGGCTCGCCGCCTATGACCACGTCGCCCTGGTCCAGCTCTGGGGGCCGATGACCGAACTGCCGCGTGCGGTCCCACGGTTCACCTGCGAGTTGCGTCAGCGCTGGGCCGATCTCGGCCAGCCGGAGCTCCCGGTGGCCGGTCCCGATGCGCACGACGCGCTCGCCGATGCCCGGCACAACCTGGCCAGGTGGCGGGCCATGAGCGGGCCGAGCGCCGGGTCCTAGGCTTCGGCTCATGCGCATCGGAGTACTCACCGGGGGAGGGGACTGTCCGGGGCTCAATGCCGTCATCCGGGCCGTCGTACGCAAGGGCGTCGAGACCTACGGGCATGAGTTCGTGGGCTTCAGGGACGGTTGGCGTGGTCCGATCGAGGGCAACACGATGACGCTGGACGTGCACGCCGTACGCGGGATCCTGCCCCGTGGCGGAACGATCCTCGGTACGTCCAGGACGAATCCGTACAAGACCGAGGACGGCGAGGGCAAGCTCCTGGGCACTCTGGAGCGGCTTGGAATCGAAGCTCTGGTCGCCATCGGCGGGGAAGACACGCTCGGGGTGGCGACCAAGCTGGCTGCTGCCGGGGTCCACGTCGTCGGGGTTCCGAAGACGATCGACAACGACCTCGGCGCCACCGACTACACCTTTGGCTTCGACACCGCCGTCGCGGTGGCCATGGAGGCGATCGACCGGCTGCACACCACCGGCGACAGTCATCACCGAGCACTCGTCGTCGAGGTCATGGGCCGCCATGCCGGCTGGATCGCCCTGCATGCGGGTATGGCCGGTGGTGCGAACGTCATTCTGATCCCGGAGAACCCATTCGACATCGAGGCGGTGGTCGCCTACGTCGAGCACCGCTTCGCCTCGGGCTATTCGCCTGTCCTGGTCGTCAGCGAAGGTGCGATGCCCGCGGACGGTGGGCTGAGCCTCGGCTCGGGCGCGGTCGATGACTTCGGGCACGTCCGGCTCGGCGGCGTGGGGGCCGCTCTGGCCCAGGTGATCGAGGAGCGCACCGGGAAGGAGAGCCGTGCGGTGGTCCTCGGCCACGTGCAACGCGGCGGTACTCCGACCGCGTTCGACCGGGTGCTGGCCACGAGGTTCGGACTGAGCGCCATCGATGCCGTGCACAGGGAGGACTGGGGCGTGATGGTCGCGTTGCGCGGCACCGACATCGTGCGGGTCCCGCTGGCCGAGGCGACCGCTGAGCTCAAGACGGTTCCTCCGAAGCGGTACGCCGAGGCTGAGGTCTTCTTCGGCTGACGGCTCGGTGGGTTCTGCTCGGCCGTTGGAAGTACCCAGCAACGAGGGGTTCGGCGTTTCGCTGGCTCGCGTTGTCGGCGGGCGGTGTCGTTGTGGCTTCTCCGTCACAAGCTGGCCAGGGTTTGCGGCATGGTCGCTGTGGGTCACCGCATGCTGGGCAAAGTTCTTGGAGATGATTGGGCTGCAACTGCTTTCAGGCCGGAGAATGTCAGACCCGGCTCGTAGGCTTTGTCGCCGCCGAGGTCGGGCAGGCCCTGGCCCTGCGGATCGTGGATGCCCTCAAGGACCTCTCCGCCGAGGTTAGCCCAGCCCAGCGGGCCGAGGGCGAGCAGACCCTGATCAAGGCGTGCGCGTCATTGGACCCGGCGGGCCTGGGGCAGCTGGGCCGCCGGCTGGAAGAACTTCTCGATCCGGAGGGGGTGCAGGCCCGGGATGAGGCCAAGGTCCGTGACCACGAGCAGCGAGCATTCGGTAAGCGGGAGTTCACGCTGTCCCCGGACCCCTACGGGTCGGGTGGGCTGATCCGTGGACGCTACGACGCCGCCGATCATCCCCGTCGTCCTTGACGGCCACGGCCAGCCGGTGGACCTGGGGCGGGAACGACGGCTATTCACTGGGGCCGTCCGGACCGCGGTCTGGCACCACCACCGCGAAATCGAACAAGGCGAATGGGAAGCCTTCCACCACCGCGGACGGATCTGGCTCCGGCCGCCAGTCCGCATCGACCCCGACACTGCACCTCGAATCAACCACACCCACCGGCCACCGCCGCCCCGACACGACTGGCCACCAGGTGCCACCGGCGGCACCGCGCCATAACTCTCGGAGTCTCGATCCGTGCGTACCTCGGTCACCGAGACACCCGACCAGCGGTCGCGACCACTCGTCCCGACGCGCTGGCGGTTCGGCACTGCCCGCATCGGGTTTGCGAGGATGGTTCAGATGACGACCGATCGCGATGGCCTCGCGGCCAAGGCCGAGGCGCTGCTCGCTGCCCATCGACCAGGTGATCCGCTGATCCTGGTCAACACCTGGGACGCGTGGAGCGCCCGGGTTGTCGCAGATGCGCCCGGTTGTCTGGCAGTGGCGACTGCGTCGCACTCCATCGCGGCAGCACGCGGGTACGCCGACGGTGAGCAGATCCCGGTAGCCGAGATGATCGAGGCGATCAAGCTGATCGCCTCGGTCGTGGATCTCCCGGTCACCGCCGACCTGGAGGCCGGGTACGGCGATGTCGGTGCAACCGTTGGCGCGGCGATCGAGGCCGGCGCGGTCGGCGGCAACCTCGAGGACCAGCTGAAGCCACCAGACGAGCACGCCCAATCGGTAGCGGCCGCTCGCGCCGCCGGCGACGCAGCCGGGATCCACTTCGTGATCAACGCCCGTACCGATGAATACCTGCTCGGCGCCAAGAACCTCGACCGGGCCATCACGGCTGGATGCACCTATCTCGAGGCGGGAGCCGACTGCATCTTCGTCCCGGGCGCGGGCACTCGGGAGGATGTCGCGGCATTGGTTGCGGCATTCGACGGGCGGCTTTCGCTGATCGTTTCTCCCAAGGCGCTCCCGCTGCCCGAACTCGCCGCGCTCGGTGTCGCGCGCCTCTCGGTGGGCCCCGGATCGCTAGGAATGGCCGCGGCGGCGCTGCGCGACGGTGCCGCACAGTTGCTGTCCCGCGACGCCTACCCGGACACCCTGGCCTACCGGCCGCCCGGCGCATGACCGCGCGGCCGGCGACGGGCGTGTCGCCGTACCCTGGGCGGGTGAGCAAGGCACCCGATCTCGACAGCTGGCGTTCGCTACCGATCGCCCAACAGCCGACGTGGCCAGACCGACGCGAGTTGCAATCTGTGCTGAAGACCCTCAGGACGGTGCCGCCCATCGTGGCGCCGAGCGAGGTCGACCTGCTGCGCTCCCGCCTGGCCGAGGTGGCCGAGGGGAAGGCGTTCCTGCTGCAGGGCGGGGACTGCGCCGAGACCTTCGACGACAACACCGAGCCGCGACTGCGGGGTACGACCCGGACCTTGCTGCAGATGGCGGTGGTCCTGACCTACGGCGCCAGCCTTCCGGTCGTCAAGGTCGGGCGGATCGCCGGGCAGTATGCGAAGCCTCGGTCATCCGAACTCGATGCCCTCGGCCTGCCCTCCTATCGGGGGGACCTGATCAACTCCCTCGAGCCGAACCTCCAGGCTCGGATCCCCGATCCCCAGCGGATGGTGCGCGCGTACGCGAACTCAGCGGCTGCAATGAACATGATCCGGGCCTACGCCCGGGGCGGCTTGGCCGACCTACACGCCGTCCATGACTGGAACCGGGAGTTCGTCGCCCAGTCCCGGGCCGGTGTCCGCTACGAGACCATTGCGCAGGAGATCGACCGGGCACTGGCATTCATGGCTGCCTGCGGTGTCAACGACGACGCGCTGCGCAGCGTGGACATCTACAACAGTCACGAGGCGCTGATCCTGGAGTACGACCGGGCGCTGTGCCGGATGGAGGGGGACCGGGCCTACGACCTGTCAGCCCACTTCGTCTGGGTCGGTGAGCGGACCCGCCAGCGCGGCGGGGCCCACCTGGAGTTCGTTGCCCAACTGGCCAACCCGGTCGGGGTCAAACTCGGCCCCACCGTGACACCCGACGAGGCGGTGGAACTGGTCGAGCGCCTGGATCCGGACAACTCGCCCGGCCGGTTGACCATGATCAGCAGAATGGGCAACGGCCGCGTGCGCGACGTGTTGCCGCCGATCATCGAGAAGGTGCAGGCCACCGGACGCCAGGTCGTCTGGCAGTGCGATCCCATGCACGGAAACACGCATGAGACGCCTTCCGGTTACAAGACACGGCATTTCGACCGGATCGTCGATGAGGTCATGGGCTTCTTCGAGGTTCACCTCGAACTGGGGACCTATCCGGGAGGTATCCATGTGGAGCTCACTGGTGAGGCGGTCACCGAATGCCTGGGCGGCGCCCAGGACATCAGCGATGCGGATCTGGCCGGCCGTTACGAGACTGCGTGCGACCCAAGGCTGAACACCGGGCAGTCCCTCGAACTGGCCTTCCTGGTGGCGGAGATGCTTCGTGGCTGAGGTGTTGGCAGCTGACGTGGTCGACCTTCGCTCGGACACCGTCACCCGCCCCACGCCTGGGATGCGTGCGGCCATGGCTGCTGCCGCAGTCGGCGACGACGTCTACTTGGAGGACCCCACGGTCAACGCCCTCGAAGCCGAGGTAGCACAGCTCTTCGGGCATGAGGCGGCGCTGTTCGTACCGACCGGCACGATGGGCAACCAGATCTGCCTGCGACTGCTCGCCGGTCCCGGAGAGGAGATCCTCGCCGACTCCGACGCACACATCGTCACCTACGAACATGGAGCCGCGGCGGCGTTGTTCGGCATCCAGACCCGGACCGTGGTCAGCCGACGCGGAAGGTTCGACACCGACGAACTACTCGGTCAGGTACGCGCTGGTGACTGGCACACGATGGGCACCAATGCAGTCGCCGTGGAGAACACGCACAACCGCGGCGGAGGGACCGTCCAGCCGATGGCTGAGCTCACTCGGCTGTCGGGTGAGTTGCGCGCCCGCGGAGTGGCCCTGCACATCGACGGAGCCCGGATCTGGAACGCAGCCGTGGCGACGGGTACGGCGTTGTCGGCGTACGGGCAGCTCGCGGACACGCTGTCGGTCTGCCTCTCTAAAGGGCTTGGTGCACCCATCGGTTCGGTCGTCATCGCCTCCGCGGAGCGGATCGCTGCTGCCCGCATCCTGCGTAAGCGCCTCGGCGGTGGAATGCGCCAGGTCGGGGTACTGGCCGCCGCCGGGCGCTATGCATTGGCCCATCACATCGACCGGCTCGCAGACGACCACGCCCGGGCCCGCGGGTTGGCCGAGCGCCTCGGCGTGCCGGTGCAGGATGTGCACACGAACATCGTCCGGCTGGATTCGGTCGACGCGGCTGGGCTGGCCAAGGCGGCCGCCGAGCAGGGGATCCTGATCTCGCAGGTAGCGCCGGACCGGGTCCGACTGCTCACGCACCTCGACGTGGATGACGCTGGCACGGAACGCGCCTGTATTGTGCTGGCGGAGCTGCTGGTCCGATGATCCGGTCAGCAGAAGCTGAGCAGGATGCTGAC
>JALZDV010000019.1 GCA_030862345.1 Actinomycetota bacterium
TAGCGGCTGAGCGCGGCCTCATCCTGGCCGACACCAAGCTCGAGTTCGGCCTTTCCGGCGACGGCAGCCTGGTCCTCGGCGACGAGGTTCTCACGCCGGACTCCTCGCGGTACTGGTCGGCGGCGGACTGGACACCGGGGCAACCGCAGAACTCCTATGACAAGCAGTACGTACGGGACTGGCTGGTCGAGGAGTCGGGCTGGGACCGGACCTCTCGCCTACCCCCACCGGAACTGCCCGAGCACGTGGTCGCCGGCACTCGCGAGCGGTATCTCACCGCGTACGAACTGCTCACCGGAAAACCCCTCCAGCCCCCACCCACCGCTACCTCTGCGTGATCTTGACCATATTGCGGCGGCCGGCAACGGCGTCACGCTGTAGCAGGGTCAAGATCACGCAAGTTGCCTGAGGCGGTTACAGTTCCGGTTCCCCCAGCGTGGTCCGGAGGTTCACGTGCGCGATGCGGTACAAGATGGAACTGCGGGTCGTACGGTCTTGGTCCTCGGTGGCGGTGGGCCCTCGATCTCGGCGGCATCCCGGATCTGACCGACCCAGGGGCTTGGGCCGTGGACGGTGTCCATCCCTCGCCGGCGGGGCATTCCGCGATTGCGTTGGCGGTGAACCGGGTCCTGGCCGGCTTCGGCCGGTGGATTCGCGAGGGGACGCCCTGCGCCCTACCGATCGGGAAGCGGACCGCTGCGCAGGGCGTCGGGTGTTCACTGGGAGTCGGTGTCCAATTGAAGCGGTCCGTTCGGTCCCTGCGGTCGATGTCGTCGATGAGGGCGCGGTGGTCGGTGCGGTCGACGAGGGCGCAGTGGAGGCGGTCGCCGGAGGCGGCGACGGCGCCCGGGGCGATGGCGGCAGTACGCAGCCGCTGACACGTCGCGGCGTGACCGGCATCGGCCAGAGTCTGCGCGCTGCGGAAATCGTCCCGCACCCGCGATCCGGCCGTGGACAGGTTCACCAGAAGCCGACGTAAATGCGCGCCTGGCAGCCTGCGCATCAGCGCCGCCCGACGTGAACCGTCACCGACGATCACCAGTTTGACGCCGGACAGGTCGGGAGGCCGGCGAGCAGATCGACCTGCTTCTCGGCCGCCAGCCGCCCGACGTAGCCGACCAGGACCTCGCCATCCGGGGCCAGTTCGGCGCGCAGGGCGCAGCTGCGCTGATTGGGGCACTCACCGGCAAGTGTTCGGCAAGCGGAGCGCCGGCAGGTGAGTACCGGTTGCCGGCCGTTCATGTACGCGTCGGAGGCACTCGGATCCGGGTGTCCGGTTAGGCTTGATACGTGCCCCGGGTGGTTGTCGATGTCATGCTCAAACCGGAGATCTCCGATCCACAGGGGCAGGCCGTTCTCGGGGCTCTGACCCGGCTCGGGCATCACGGCGTACAGGGTGTGCGACAGGGGAAGCGCTTCGAACTCGACGTCAGCGATCCGGTCGATGAAGCCTCGATTCAGCAGATCGCGGACACCCTGCTCGCCAATCCGGTGATCGAGGACTTCGCCGTTCACGTCCAGCCGATGCCGACTCCGACCAGCATGGATGGCTCGTCAGCGCCCGGCCGCTCGGCATGACGGCTGACATCCGCATCGGTGTCGTCACCTTCCCGGGCTCCCTCGACGACGGCGACGCCGGCCGAGCGGTACGGCTGGCCGGCGGGCTCCCAGTCGCGCTCTGGCACGGCGAGCACGATCTGTTCGGCGTGGACGCGGTGATCCTGCCCGGCGGGTTCTCCTACGGCGATTACCTGCGGGCCGGTGCGATCGCCAGCTTCTCTCCGATCATGCGCGAGGTCATCGACGCGGCCCGGCGCGGAGTACCGGTGCTCGGGATCTGCAACGGATTCCAGGTCCTGTGCGAGTCCGGGTTATTGCCCGGGGCCCTCACCCGCAACGCGCACCTGCACTTCCGAAACCGTGACCAGCGGCTGCGGATCGAGGCCCGCACGACCTGGACAGCCGAGTTCGCCGAGTGCGCTGAGATCGTCGTACCCGTCAAGAACGGCGAGGGCCGGTACGTCGCGACCGCGGCAACCCTGGACGCCGTCGAGGCCGAGGGCCGGGTGCTGGCCCGCTACGTCGGTGAGAACCCCAACGGCTCCGCTCGGGACATCGCCGGAGTGACCGACCCGACCGGGCGGATCGCGGGCTTGATGCCGCATCCTGAACACGCCGTCGAGGACCTGACCGGGCCCAGTATGGACGGACTGCCCTTCTTCACCTCCATCCTGGCCTCGTTGGCCGGCGCGGGGACTGGTCGAGCAGCGTGAAGATCGACACGGTAAAGGGCGCGGCCCAGACGCCGAACCAGGTGCAGCCCTTCGCCGCCCTCGGCCTGCGCAGCGACGAGTACCACCGAATCCGCGACATACTGGGCCGCCGGCCGACCAGCGCGGAACTCGCGATGTACTCGGTCATGTGGAGCGAGCACTGCTCGTACAAGTCCTCGAAGGTGCATCTGCGGCAGTTCGGTGACTTACCGCACTCCGAACGGCTGATCGTCGGGATCGGGGAGAACGCCGGAGTCGTGGACATCGACGATGGGTATGCGATCACCTTCAAGGCCGAGTCGCACAACCATCCGTCCTATGTGGAGCCCTATCAAGGTGCGGCCACCGGTGTGGGTGGCATCGTGCGCGACATTCTGACTATGGGGGCCAGGCCGATCGGGGTGATGGACCCCCTGCGGTTCGGGCCCGCGGATGCCGCCGACACCGCCCGGGTACTGCCGGGGGTCGTGGCCGGGGTCGGCGGGTACGGCAACTGTCTTGGGCTGCCCAACATCGGTGGCGAGGTCGTCTTCGACGACTGCTACGCAGGCAATCCGCTGGTCAACGTGCTGTGCGTCGGAGTTCTGCGGCACGAGGACATCAAGCTGGCCAGGGCTGCGGGCCCGGGAAACCTGGTGGTCATCTTCGGGTCGCGGACCGGGCCGGACGGAATCGGCGGCGCTAGCATTCTGGCCTCTGAGACATTCGACGGTGACAACGACGGCGGGGAGAAGCCGACCAAGCGACCCTCGGTTCAGGTCGGGGACCCGTTCTCCGAGAAGCTGCTCATCGAATGCTGCCTGGAGATCTTCGCCGCTGACCTGGTTGTCGGAATCCAGGACTTCGGCGCAGCCGGCCTGTCTTGCGCCACAAGCGAACTCGCGAGTGCCGGTGCTGGCGGCATGCATGTCGTCCTGGACGAGGTCCCGTTGCGCGACCAGACGATGACCTGCGAAGAGATCCTGATGAGCGAGTCGCAGGAGCGCATGTGCGCCATCGTCGAGCCGGACAAGATCCGGGCCTTCCTCTCCATCTGCCAGAAGTGGGAGGTCCTGGCCGCGGTCATCGGCACGGTCAACGACTCGGGTCGGCTGACTGTGGAGTGGCGGGGCGAGCAGATTGTCGACGTTCCCCCGCGCACGGTGGCTCACGACGGCCCCGTCTATGAACGGCCGCTGGCCCGGCCTGTCGATCAGGACGAACTGCAGGCCGATGTCCCCGACCGACTGCCCCGCCCGGTCACAGCCGACGAGCTGCGGGAAGTGTTGCTGCGCATGGTCTCCCACCCTAACCTTGCCGACAAGCGGTGGGTCACCGAGCAGTACGACAGCTACGTACGCGGAAACACCGTGCTGTCCCAGCCCGAGGACGCGGGCGTGCTGCGGATCGACGAGCAGACCCAACGCGGTATCGCCCTTGCCACGGACGGCAACGGCCGGTACGGACGGCTGGACCCCTACGCCGGCGCGCAACTGGCCGTGGCCGAGGCCTACCGCAACGTCGCGGCTGCAGGGGCCACTCCGATCGCGATCACTGACTGCCTCAACTTCGGCAGCCCCGAGGAACCAGGCGTGATGTGGCAGTTCGCCGAGGCCATCCGCGGTATCGCCGACGCTTGCCGGGAGCTCGGACTGCCGGTCACCGGCGGCAATGTGAGCTTCTACAACCAGACCGGCGACGTGGCCATCCACCCGACGCCGGTGATCGGCGTCCTCGGCGTACTGGCCGACGTGCGTCGCCGGCTGCGGCAAGGGTTCGGCCTGGTCGCCGGCGAGGAGATCGCCCTGCTGGGGGCGACGCGGGCGGAGTTCGGCGGCTCGCAGTGGGCCGGGATCGTGCACGGGCACCTGGGCGGTTTACCGCCGACCGTGGACCTCGCCGCCGAAGCACGCTTGGCGACGGTGTTGGCCCGTGCTGCCGAGCAGGGGTGGTTGACCGCGGCGCACGATGTCTCCGACGGGGGGCTCGCGGCCACGCTGGCCGAATCGGTCCTGCGGTACGGCGTCGGCGCGCACATCCGGCTGAGCGGGGATCCCTTCGTCTGGTTGTTCACCGAATCCGCCGGCCGGGCGCTGGTGGCCGGCCTTCCCGATGGGCTGGCCGCCCTCGATGCGGCGTGCGCCGAGGCGGGCCTGCCGATGACCCGGCTGGGCACGGTCGGCGGCCAGGAACTCGCCATAGACGGCGTCGCATCGATCCCGCTCGGCGAGTTGCGGGCAGCTTGGACCGACCCCCTCCCGCGACTGTTCGGGTCGGTTCGGCCCACCTGAGCAAGCGCCCACCTCCGAATATCGAGCCCTCCGCAGTTCTCGGCCAGGCCGGTTCCGTGCGGGTCGTTCAGGCTGAGAATCGACCCGCCATCCCCGGCCTCCCCGGACAGGCGGCTGCAATCTAGGGTTTCCGGCATGGTTCATGAGGTACGAGGTGTCATCGCCGCCGCGAAGGGCGAGGCCGTATCAGTGCAGACCATCCTCGTCCCGGATCCCGGTCCGGGTGAGGCACTGGTGGATATCCAGGCCTGCGGTGTCTGTCATACCGACCTGCACTACCGCGAGGGCGGAATCAGTGACGAGTTCCCGTTCCTGCTCGGACACGAGGCGGCGGGAACCGTCGCCGCCGTGGGCGAAGGCGTCACCAACGTCGTGCCCGGGGACTACGTCATCCTCAACTGGCGAGCGATCTGCGGGCAGTGTCGGGCGTGCCTGCGGGGTCGGCCCTGGTACTGCTTCGACACCCACAACGCTACGCAGAAGGTCACGTTGGAGGACGGGACCGAGCTCTCGCCTGCACTGGGCATCGGCGCCTTCGCCCAGAAAGCTCTAGTCCATAGTGGACAGTGCACCAAGGTCGATCCGGCAGCAGCTCCGACCGCCGCGGGCCTCCTCGGCTGTGGCGTCATGGCCGGCCTGGGAGCCGCCATCAACACCGGAAACGTCACTCGCGGCGACACGGTTGCGGTCTTCGGCTGCGGGGGCGTCGGGGATGCGGCGATCGCCGGCTCCCGGCTGGCCGGCGCACGCACGATCATCGCGGTGGACATCGACGACCAGAAACTCGAATGGGCCACCAGCATGGGAGCTACCCACACGATCAACTCCGCCAAGGCAGATGCGGTGAAGGAGATCCGGCGGCTGACCGGCGGATTCGGGGCGGATGTCACCATCGACGCGGTCGGTCATCCCGACGTCTACAAGCAGGCATTCAAAGCCCGAGACCTGGCCGGCACGGTCGTCCTCGTCGGCGTCCCCAGCCCGGAAGCGAAAGTCGAACTACCGCTGTTGGAGATCTTCGGCCGCGGTGGCTCCCTCAAGTCCAGTTGGTACGGCGACTGTCTACCAAGTCGGGATTTCCCGATGTTGGTCGACCTCTACCTACAGGGGCGCTTGGACCTGGACGCGTTCGTTTCCGAGACGATCGGCCTGGACGACGTCGAGACGGCCTTCGACAAGATGCAGCAGGGCGGGGTCCTGCGCTCCGTCGTGGTGTTCTAACGTCGGCGCTGGCCATGAACGCCCGGATCGAGCGAGTCGTCACCTCTGGAGTCTTCAGCCTCGACGGCGAAGACTTCGACGTGGACAACAATGTGTGGCTGGTGGGCAACGAGACCGAGGTCTTGGTCATCGACGCGGCCCATGACGCCAAGGCCATTCTCCAGGCGATCGGCGGCCGTGACGTAGTGGCCGTCGTGCTCACGCATGGCCACAACGACCACCTCAACGCCGCGGGACATCTCTGGGATGCCACCCGCGCGCCCATCTGTCTCCACCCGGCCGATCGGATGCTCTGGGATGTCGTCTATCCCGGGGCCGACCCGGACCGGGAGATCGCGGATGGCGATGTCTTCCGAGTAGCCGGGACAACGCTGCGGATCATCACCACCCCGGGACACTCACCCGGCTCGGTGTGTCTCTACGCGGAGAACCTGGCGACGGTTTTCACCGGGGACACGCTTTTCTCCGGCGGCCCGGGCGCCACCGGCCGGTCCTACTCCGATCATCCGACGATCCTCGCCTCGATCACCGACAGGTTGCTAGTTCTGCCTGAGGAGACGGTGGTCAAGACCGGACACGGACAGGACACCACGATCGGCGCGGAGGCGGCGAACCTGGCCTGAGGACGGCTTCCCGAGGTTTGTCGCCGGCCGCACGCGGGCAGTTGAAGGGCACCTGTTATCTGGGCTCGAACGCCGAGACCGACGATTCAACTGCCGGAGGCACACCTTGCGAATCGGATATTTCCTGTCGTGCGAGGAGTACGGACCCGCCGACCTCCTCGACCAAGCCCGGTGGGCACAGCAGGCCGGCTTCGAATCGCTGTGGATCTCCGACCACTTCCATCCCTGGAACGACGAGCAGGGCGAGAGCCCGTTCGTGTGGTCGATGATCGGTGCCGTGAGCCAGGTGTGTTCGCTCCCGATCAGCACCGCGGTCACGTGCCCGACGATTCGCACGCACCCCGCGATCGTGGCGCATGCAGCGGCCACCAGCGCCGTGATCAACGAGTCCGGCTTCATCCTCGGTGTCGGATCGGGTGAGGCGCTCAACGAACACGTGACCGGAGCGCGATGGCCGGATGCGGCGGTTCGCTTGGAGATGCTCGAGGAAGCCGTGGAGGTCATGCGCGAACTGTGGCGCGGTGGTTTCGTCGATCATCACGGCAAGCACTACACGGTGGAGAACGCGCGGCTGTACACGCTGCCTGAGCAGGAAATACCGGTGTACGTCAGCGGGTTCGGGCCCAAGGCGGCGGCTCTGGCGGGACGGATCGGGGACGGGTTCATCACTACGTCGCCGGACGAGGAGATGATTAAGGCGTTTCGGGACGGGGGCGGCGGCGATAAACCAGTTCAGGCCGGCTACAAGGTCTGCTGGGGAAATGACGACGAGGCATGCATCGAGGTTGCGCACCGCACGTGGGCCAACAGCGGCTTGCCCGGGGAGCTCGCCCAAGTCCTGCCGAGTCCGAAGCATTTCGAGCAGGCGAGCACCTTGGTCACGAAGGAGTCGACCCGGGACTCGATCGCGTACGGCGACGATCTGGATCGGCACGTCGAGGCGTTTCGACCGTTCGCGGACGCCGGCATCGACGTGATTCACATTTCTCAGATGGGTGGCCGCGAGCCGCAGACGAGCGCCAAGGGCTTCTTCGAGTTCTACGGCGACGAGGTGCTGCCCCGGCTCCGAGAACTGGCCTAGACCGCCAGTCACTAGGTCCGCCCCAGCACGAGCGAGCCGTCGAAGCGGAGCTTCCCGAGCGCACGCTTGATTCCGCTCTCCCACACACTCCTGCACAGAGTCCGGCGTCTCATCGAAGTCATCGGCCACCCACAGCCGTCCGCGTAGCTGTCCGGGTACGCGGGGACCCGACTGTCCGGCGTACGCGATACGGACTTCTGCTGACACGCGGACACAACGCCGCGCCGGACGGCCCCAGGAGACGGTCGCCCGTACACTCGCGCTGTGGCTCGCGGCGACGGACGACTGACCCACGATCTTGATCCCTGCAGCCCCGCGCCGCAGGATGCCTGCGGTGTGTTCGGGGTGTGGGCGCCCGGCGAAGAGGTCTCCAAGCTCACCTACTTCGGGCTCTACGCGCTGCAGCACCGCGGCCAGGAAGCGGCCGGGATCGCGGTCAGCGATGGGTTCTCGGTGGTTGTCTACAAGGACCTCGGCCTCGTCGCACAAGTCTTCGACGAACCAACGCTGGCCAGCCTGCGTGGCCACATCGCCGTCGGCCACACCCGGTACTCCACAACCGGTGCGTCGACCTGGGAAAACGCCCAGCCCACCTTCCGCACGAGCGCAGCCGGATCCGGTGTTGCCCTGTGCCACAACGGCAATCTGGTCAATACTGTGGAGCTTGCTGCCCACGCCGCCGATGCCGGTATACCCGGCGCGTTCCCGACCTCCACCGACACCGACATCATCACCGCGTTACTGGCTGCGCGTCCGGACGTCACGATCGAGCAGGCAGCGATGGACATCCTGCCGACTCTGCGCGGCGCATTCAGTCTGGTCTTCATGGACGAGACGACGCTCTACGCCGCTCGGGATCCGCATGGAGTGCGGCCACTTGTACTCGGGCGGCTAGAACGGGGCTGGGTCGTGGCCAGCGAAACGGCGGCGCTGGACATCGTCGGCGCCTCCTACGTCCGCGAGGTGGAGCCGGGGGAGTTGATCACGATCGACTCGGAGGGGCTGCGGTCCGAGCACTTCGCGGTCGCTCAACCCAAGGGCTGCGTGTTCGAGTTCGTCTATCTCGCCCGCCCGGATACCACGATCAGCGGCCGCACGGTGCACGCCACCCGGCTGGAGGTCGGCCGCCGGCTGGCCAAGGAATGGCCCGTAGACGCCGACCTCGTCATCCCGGTCCCGGAGTCGGGTACGCCGGCCGCGGTCGGGTACGCGGAGGCTTCCGCGATTCCGTACGGCATGGGCCTGGTCAAGAACTCCTACGTGGGGCGGACCTTCATCCAGCCCAGCCAGACCATCCGTCAACTCGGAATCCGGCTGAAGCTCAACCCCCTACGCGAGGTGATCCGCGGTAAGCGGCTGATTGTCGTGGATGACTCGATAGTGCGTGGCAACACCCAGCGGGCATTGGTCCGGATGCTGCGGGAGGCCGGAGCGATCGAGGTGCATGTCCGCATCGCCTCCCCACCGGTGAAGTGGCCCTGCTTCTACGGGATCGACTTCGCCAGCAAGGCCGAACTCGTCGCCAACGGCTTGGACGTCAACGGGATCCGTGCCTCGATCAATGCCGATTCGTTGGGTTACATCTCGCTGGAGGGCTTGATGGCGGCTAGTGAGCAGCCGGCCAATCGCCTCTGTACGGCTTGCTTCACCGGCAACTACCCCATCGAGCTGCCCACCGCAGGGGCTGCCGGCAAGTACATGCTCGAGGCAGCCGATCGCGGGATCACCCCGCTGCCCGATCCGGAGTTCCTGCAGGGTGGAGTCGGCGCGCAGGATGCTCTGACCCGACCGTGACGGCCATGCCCCGGGTGGGCCTCGGGCACTCCTCGAACCCGCGGGAGCTCTGACGGTTTGGCCAAAACCGCCAGGTCTGGCCGCCTACAGAGGACTGCCCATGGGTGAGATGTCCTACGCCGCGGCCGGGGTCGACATCGAGGCCGGTGAGCGGGCCGTCGCGCTCATGCGCGCGGCCGTGGACCGGACCCGGCGCCCCGAGGTCGTGGGCGGACTCGGCGGGTTCGCCGGTCTGTTCGCCCTCGACCTGAGCCGCTACCGCCGCCCGCTGCTGGCCTCTTCCACCGACGGTGTCGGTACAAAACTGGCGATCGCGCAGGCGATGGACCGCCACGACACGATTGGCATCGACCTGGTGGCCATGGTCGTCGACGACCTGGTGGTCTGCGGCGCAGAGCCGTTGTTCGTCTCCGATTACATCGCCTGCGGCAGACTCGTACCGGAGCGGATCGCCGACATCGTGACCGGGATCGCGGCGGGTTGCCTGCAGTCGGGCACTGCCCTGGTTGGGGGTGAGACCGCCGAGCACGCCGACCTCATGCAGCCCGATGACTACGACGTCGCGGCAACCGCTGTGGGGATCGTGGAGACCGACCAGGTTCTGGGCCCTGAACGGGTGTGCGAAGGCGACGTCGTTGTCGCCATGGCCTCCTCCGGCCTGCACAGCAACGGTTACGTACTGGCCCGCCGAGTGCTCCTGGCGCATGCCGGCCTGGACCTGCATGCGCCCCTTCCCGGAGCCGGACGGTCAGGACCTGCGCTGGGCGACCTCCTGCTGCGACCGACCCGGATCTACGCGCTCGACTGTTTGACGCTGGCGACCGCCGTCAACGTACATGCCTCTCGCACATCACTGGCGGGGGACTTGCCGGCAACCTCGCCCGGGTCATTCCCGACGGTCTCGAGGCAGTCCTGGATCGTACGACCTGGGCGCTTCCCGGCCTCATCTCCACGATCGGGGAACTGGGCCAGGTCTCTATGCCCGAACTCGAGCGCACCTTCAACTGTGGCGTCGGGATGGTCGCCGTACTGCCCGAAGCAGCGGCCGAGGACAGCCTGGCATTGCTATCCGAGCGCGGTGTCCCCGGCTGGGTGGCCGGCCGGATCGGACGTCATACGTCCGGCTCAGCAGGTGCGGCAGCCAGGTTGACAGGCGACTACGCGACCTGATCACCGGGCTTCTGCGTACGAAACACAAAGTGGCACGATGTGATCATCCCGCAGGTCGCCGAGGCGGGTATCGA
>JALZDV010000025.1 GCA_030862345.1 Actinomycetota bacterium
GCCCTCCACCCAGACGGTGCGGCCCATCACGAGCAGCGGTACCAGCACCACCATGGCGGCCGCGAGCGCCACGAGACCTGCCGTGGCGCCCCGAAGGCCGCGGGCGCCCACCGGAGTCAGGCGCCGAAGATCTGCTGGTAGTCGGCGAGCAGGTCATCCTTCTGGTCGGCCAGTGCAGTCCAGTCCGGGTACACGATCGGCGCGTCTTGCGGGACGGTCGGGCCGGTGATGCCCTCCAGGGTCGGGTACGAGCCGGCCTCGGCGATCACGGTCTGGCCCGCCTCGCTGGCGATATAGGTGAGAAACGCCTTGGCGGTGTCCGGCTCCGCAGCCTCGATGGCCAGCGCAGCAGGGCCGTAGATGGCGATGGCACCCGGCTCGGGCCAGACGATCTCGATCGGCGCGCCGCTGTTCTGGGCCGCGTAGGCGGAGTTCGCGTTGGTGATGCCGGCCTGGTAGATGCCTTCGGCGACACCGTTGGTCACCTCGTCCGGTGCGCTCACCTGCACCGCGCCGTTGTCCTTCAACGCCTCGTAGTACTCGAGGCCGAAATCGGGGTCCTGGGCGAAGTACCCGAGGGCTCCCAGCGCGGATGCGGCGAAACCGGGATCCGGAACGGCTACCCCGTCCGCGTACTCCTCGTCAGCGAGGTCTGACCAGGATTGCGGGGGGGTGACGCCCTGCGCTGCGACGGCGACCATGTAGAGCACCGCGACGCCCACGTAGTCATCGGTGCGGACATCCGCGGCGATGTCGCTCTCCGGAGTCCAACCACCGACGAGGTCCTGGTCGACGTAGTCCTGCATCGTCAGCGGGTCACAGGCCCAGATGACGTCGGCCTGCAGGCCCCCCGAACGTACGTCCCCCGCGACCCGGGCGTTGAGGTCGGCGGTCGGGGCCCGGTAGAGCTCCACCGCTGCGCCTGGGTTGTCCGCCTCGAACGCCTCGATGACCGGTTGGATCGTGGTGTCACTGACGCAGGTGTACAGCGTGATGGCACCCGCCACTTCGGACCCACCGGAGCCGCTGCTGGGGTCGGCGGCATCCGGCGCATCCTCCCCGCTCCCACACGCAGCGAGAAGGGCCAATGGCAGTAGAGCAGCGAGTTGAGCAGCCATGCGTCGGAGATTCATGGCGAAAACTTACCGGATTCGCGGAATCTGAGAAGAGCGGATCTCGGGCGGTTCCAGCCCGACCCGAGTCCATTGCAGGCCATCCCAGCGAACGGTCGTAGTCGCCGGGTAGCTTCCGGATATGTCCGTCCACAGGAGCGCAGCGGGGTGACTGCGCGCACCACCAGGACGGGGTATCGGCTCGTCCGGGCCGCGAGCCGCTCCGTCCAGACCCCGCCCGCCCTGGATGCCGAGCAGCAGTCTGTGGTGAATCACGGCGGTGGTCCGCTGGTTGTCCTCGCCGGTCCGGGTACGGGCAAGACCACGACGATCGTCGAGGCGGTGGCCGCGCGGATCGCTGCCGGCGTGGATCCGGAACGGATTCTGGTCCTCACCTTCAGCCGGCGCGCGGCCGCGGAGCTGCGGGAACGGATCACCCAGCGGGTCCGAGCCACGGTCCGGGAGCCGCTCGCCCGCACCTTCCACTCCTATGCATACGGGCTGTTGCGGCGAGCCGCCCAGCTCCGCGGGGAGCCGCCGCCGAGGCTCCTGACCGGCGCCGAGCAGGACCTGCTGATCCGCGAGTTACTCGCCGGCGATCGGGCCGGTGAGGGCATCGCCTGGCCGCGTGACATCCAGGCCGCCCTGACCACCGCCGGCTTCGCGACAGAACTGCGTGATCTCGTCCTGCGCTGTGTGGAACGGCAGATCACTCCGGCGCGACTGCGCCACTGGGGAGCCAGACACCAGCGGCCGGAGTGGGTCGCTGCCGGCGATTTCCTGCAGCAGTATCTGGACGTCACCTCGCTGGCCGGATCCAGCACCGTCGACGCCCGAGGTTACGACCCAGCCGAACTGGTACGCAGTGCCGGTGCGGAGCTGCGTTCCGCTCACGGCCTCCTTCGCGCCGAGACCGACCGCCTTGAATGGGTGTTCGTCGACGAGTACCAGGACGTCGACCCCGCCCAGGTCGACCTGCTGCAGCTGCTGGTCGGAGTTTCCGGCAACCTCGTCGTGGTCGGCGATCCCGATCAGTCCATCTACCGCTTCCGGGGGACCGATCCTCGGGCGATGACCGACTTCGCGAACCGCTTCACCCCGGTCGGAGGTGGTGCAACGCCGCAGATCGCACTGTCGGTCTCCCGCCGCGGCGGAGCGCAGTTGTTGGCCACTTCGCGGGTTGTGGCAGCGGGCCTGCCGGGAGTGGCGGCGCACCGGCAGTTGTCGGCCGCACCTGGATTGCCCCCAGGCGAGGTCACGGTCCGGGTGTTCTCGTCCGTCGGTGACGAGGCGGCTTGGATCGCCGAAAAGCTCCGCTCAGCACATCTGAGCGAGGCCACCCCTTGGTCGCGGATGGCCGTCCTGGTGCGCTCGACAATGCGGTCCCTCCCCACGCTGCGGCGCGCCCTGGGTGCGGCGGGAGTTCCGGTCGCGGTCGCCGAGGAGGACCTGCCGCTCGCCGAGCAGCCCGCGGCTGCAGCGTTGTTGCTGTTCCTGCGCGCCGCGCTGGATCCAGACTTCATCGACGAGCCGGTTGCCGAGGCGCTGCTGACCTCGCCGTTGGGCCGCGCCGACACCCTGGACCTGCGTCGGCTCCGCCGCCTGTTGCGCCAGCAGGCCCTGGCTGCCGGCGGACCCACCGGGGGATTCGGTCCAGCTGGGTCGGCGAGCCCCGGTCTGATCGCCTCCGCCCTGGCCGAGCCGGCCGGACTGACCGCCTTGCCGTTCCCAGTCGCAGCGGCTGCCGACCGGGTGGCCACTGCGCTGCACGTCGTGCGCGGGACCGTTGACTCGGGCGGAAGCGCGGAGGATGCACTCTGGGCGTTGTGGAAGGGCAGCGGCCTGGCAGGCTCCTGGGCGGCCGCCAGCGCCGCCGGCGGACCCCGGGGTGAGGTCGCCGACCGGGACCTGGACGCGGTGCTGGCATTGTTCGACGCGGCCGGTCGCTTCGTCGACCGACTTCCCCACGTCGACGCAGCGGGATTCGTTGATCACGTTGCCGCACAACAGATTCCAGCTGATGTCGGAGCACCACGCGCACCGCGTGGCGAATCCGTACGAATCCTGACCGCGCATGCCGCCAAGGGCCTTGAGTGGGACGTGGTCGCGGTCGCCGCCGTACAGGAGGGACTATGGCCAGATCTAGGCCACCGAGGAACCCTGCTCGGCACCGGCGATCTCACGGACCTGGCAGCGGGTCTGGATGCTCCATTGCCCGAGACCCGGGTCACCGCACTGTCCGAAGAGAGACGACTGTTCTACGTCGCGGTCACCCGGGCCCGGCGGCGGCTACTGGTCAGCGCGGTCGATGGTGCCGCACGCAGTGACGACGTACCGTCCCGGTTCCTCGACCTGGTCTATCCGCTGGGGCCGGACGACTCGCGACCGGTCACCGAGGTCAGCAGGCCCACGACGCTGCCTGCCCTGGTCGTGGAACTTCGCCGGGTACTGGAGGGGCCGATTCCCAAGGGCGGCGCGCTCAAGGCGAGGGCGGACGCTGCGCGAAAGGCCGGCGCGGCCCGAGCGCTGCGCCGGCTGGCCGCTGCCGGGGTCGAGGGGGCTGATCCGGCCGGCTGGTGGGGACTGGTCCCGGTCTCGGACGACCGGCCGCTGGTCGCCGACGACGACCTGGTCCGCGTCTCGCCCTCCAAGCTCGACCGGTTCCTCGAATGCCCGCTGCGTTGGGTGATGGAGGCCGCCGGTGCGACCGCTTCGGACGGCTTTCGGCAGGCTGTGGGTACGGCGTTGCACGAGGTCGCCGAACGGATCGCGAACGGAACCCTGCAGATAGAGGCAGCGCAAGCCGCTCTGACCGGCTTGATGACCGACCTGGACCCGGGCACCGGCTGGGTGCGGGACAGCAATTTGGTCAAGGCTCATGACATGCTCAGTCGCTTCCTGTCCTGGCTCGCCGCCAACCCGCGCGAGGTGGTGGGCGTGGAGATGCCCTTCGAGGTGCAGGTCGGGCGCGCCCGGATCACCGGACGGGTGGACCGACTCGAACGAGACGACGACGGTCGACTCGTCGTGGTCGACCTCAAGACCGGATCGGCAAAGGTTCGTGGGGAGGATCTTCCGCGCAACGGCCAACTCGGGGTCTATCAGGTAGCCGTCGAGTCGGGCGGGTTCGGTGCCGGGGAGATCTCGGGCGGAGCGGCCCTTGTCCAACTGCGGGCCGGCGGCCGGGCCCCCGAGCAGCGTCAAGCGCCGCTGGTCGAGGATCCCGACCCGGACTGGGTCGTCGAATCAATTGGCGAAGCGGTGCAGGGAATGTCGGCGGCGAGCTTCCTGGCGCGGGTCAACCCGGGCTGCGATCGTTGCCCGACCCGGCGTAGTTGCCCGCTGCATGCGACCGGGCAACAGGTGACCCGATGACGGTGGGCGCCGTGGCGACGACGCTGAGTTGGTCAGCGGAGAGCCTGGCGCGGGCGCTGAACCAGCCGCTCCCGACCGCCGAGCAGCGCGCCGTCATCGAAGCCCCGCTCGCGCCCGGGCTGGTCCTGGCCGGGGCGGGCTCCGGCAAGACCGAAACCATGGCTGCACGGGTCGTGTTCCTGATCGCCAACGGCCTGGTCACTCCCGACGATGTCCTCGGCCTGACGTTTACCCGCAAAGCCGCAGGGGAGTTGGCCGAGCGGATCCGGCACCGGCTGGCGCGGCTGGCGGGCGTCGACGGGCTGTCGACCGACCTGGTGGCGGCGCTGGAGGTCGGGCAGCCGCGGGTGGCCACGTACAACTCCTACGCCGCCGGCATCGTGATCGAACACGGACCGCGGATCGGGACCGAGCCCAACGCCGAGGTCATCGGGCAAGCCATGAGCTGGGGGCATGCCGCCAGCCTCGTACAGGACTACGCCGGGGACATGACCGACGTGCTGCTGGCGCCGAGCACCGTGACCATCGACGTGCTGGCCCTGTCGGCGGCGATGGCCGAGCACGAGGTGGACCCCGACGAGGTCCGGGACTTCACTGCTGCGCTGCGCTCGCGGATCGAGGCCCTGCCACGGCTGAGAGCCGGCAAGGGTGCCGACCCCGTCTACGCAGACGTCCGCAAGATGCTCGATCGGCAGAACGTGCGGCTGCGTCTGCTGCCATTGGTCGAGGCCTACCGCGCCCGCAAGCGCTCGGCGGGTGTCATCGACTACTCAGACCAGGTTTCGCTGGCTGCCCGGATCGCGGGTGCATCGCCCGTGGTGGGGACGTTGGAACGACAGCGATACGGCGCGGTGCTGCTGGACGAGTTCCAGGACACCAGCTACGGCCAGCTCGAACTCATGTGCCGGCTGTTCGGTGGCGGCCATCCGGTCACCGCTGTCGGGGACCCATCGCAGGCGATCTATGGCTGGCGGGGCGCATCGACGGGAAATCTCCGCGAATTCGCCCGACGCTTTGGCACCGGACCTCCCCGCGATCATGGAGCTGGGACCTCAGTTCGGGCCGAATTGCGGTCTCAGCGCCATGATCGCGAGGCACCTGCGGAGGTCTTCCCGCTCTCCGTGAGCTGGCGAAACGGCGCGGAAATCCTGGGTATCGCCAACGACATCGCGACGGTCTGCGCCGACGAGCATCTCCCGGTGGTCACCCTGAGGCCGGCCCCGACGCGGACGCATCCGGCGGAGATCGGCTGTGCGCTGCTGAACACTCAGACCGAGGAAGTGACGTGGCTGGCCGACGAGATTGCGCGGCGGTGGGCGGCGCGGGCCTCCGGCGAATCCTTCGCCGTGCTGTCTCGGGCCCGGTCGTTGCTCCGGCCGGTGGCCGCTGCGCTACGCAAGCGCGATGTGCCGGTCGAGGTGCTCGGCCTGGGTGGTCTGATCGACGAGCCGGAGGTCACCGACGTCGTGGCTACGCTGCGCGTCTTATCGGATCCCAGCTCCGGCGATGCGATCGGCCGCCTGCTGGTCGGCCCGCGCTGGCGGATCGGTCCTAGGGACCTGATGGCGCTGGGGCGCCGCGCGCGGTGGCTGACCCGACAGCAGCTGGCTGATCCCGACTCGCAAGCGCCAGGCGCGGACCCGACAAGCGAGGCGCCCTTGGGCGCACCGGAGGAGACCGGCAGCCTGATCGAGGCTCTCGACGACCTGGGTCCGGCGTCGGCGTACTCGGATGAGGGCTACCGTCGACTGACTGCCCTGAGCCATGAGTTGTCAGGGCTGCGTCGGCGCAGCGGTGTGTCGTTGGCCGACCTGATCGATGATGTCGTCGCGACGCTCGGCCTGGGTATCGA
>JALZDV010000026.1 GCA_030862345.1 Actinomycetota bacterium
GGGCTGGGACGTGGGCACACCCGAGCTGATTCAGTCCACGAGCGGTCCCGACAATACCGTTCGTGGTGATCATGACGGCGACGAAGACGGTGTCTCACGGCAGCGACGCCGTGTCCGGTCCACTGGAGAGCATGATGCTAAGGATCAGGCCGGCCTCGATGACTGCGACGGCGACGGCGAGGCCGGTGAGCCGAAGGGCTCGCCGGCGCAGTGCGTGACTACCTCCGCGTGGTGCACCGCGATGAGCACGGCTGCGACCAGGCCGACGCCGACCAGGAGCAGGAGTGCCGGTGGCAGGCTACGGTTACACACCGCTGCGGTGAGCAGCAGGGCGATGACGGGCGTGGCAACGGTTCGGATGGTGCTCGGGGCGCGCACGTCAACGAGCCTTTCACAGCAGCATCGCGTGTCGGCCGGATCAACTCGCGACGGTCGTCGCCTGGGCACCGGCACACATCGGTCCGCATATCCGGCTCCGAGAATCGTTCGCGGAGCGACCGTGGGCCAACGGATGAAGCACCCGCAGATACCTCCGCGGTGCCGTCGACCCACGCCGCCGGAAGCGGTCCGAACGGGTCCGATATCCCGTCGTGTCGGCGACTCCTCCGCAGCTGGCCAGGCGCAGGGGCCGAGGTGGAGCACCTGGAAGGCTGAACGACCTTGATGACCCCTGCGCCTGGCCCGCTATGCTTCCGGCTTCGACGCGATGGGACACCCGCGTCATGTCGTGACCCACCACTCTCGCGCCCTGCCCTGGGAGCAATCCCGGAGCGAGGCCCGGCCGGAGGCACGGAACCGTTGATTTCAGATCCGGTTGTTTGGCGCAGCGGGCTAAGAACGTATTCAAAAATTCTCCCGCCGCCGCGCCGTGCTGATCCAAATGATGGTCGGACGCCGTCCAGTCAACTAGCGTATATGGCATCCGACCATTATTCTACCTAAGTGTACTTTTACGCCAAGAATTCGTCTCAGACGTTCTCGTTGTAGCCTCGGAATTGCGCGAACTTGCCGTCTCGAATATCCCAGACGTGGACAGCTCGATTATTCAGGGTCTTGCCGTCGCGCTGGCCCCGCTCGATAGTGAGAGCGACCATGCTCATCATTTGCCAGGATGTTCTCTACCTCCAGCCGGAAGGTTCCTTCAGAAAGCTGCATTAGCTTGCCGAAGAAGCCCAGGACCTCATCTTTGCCCGAGTAGCTACCTGACTCCAGACTCCGGCCGGAGATGTGGTATTCAATGTCGTCGGTGAGCTGGCCCATGACCGTTTCTACATCACCCTTGGCGAAGGCATTGTACACGGTCCTGAGCGTGTCCTCATGCCTGTAACGTATGGTCACCTTCCCTGTTCTCCTGCTGGTCTTGTCGTTCTATAAAGACAATGCCCGGTCTGTGACCGCCAAGGGAGAGTGGTGACCACTCTTTTGACGTCGGGATGGGACCGAGGCGGTCCAAGCGCTGGGCGCTGGTGTGCTAAGGGTCGGATTCCGAACGGGGCCGGGCCCGCGCGAGCACGGCCGGCAGGCCGGCGCGCAGCGAGCGGGATCCGCCCTGGCGGGCGCCGGGTTATCCTACGACGGCGCCGCCGTAGGCGGCGCCTTGAATTCTTCAAATGCTTATCGGCAGCATCGCAACCACACGCGTGTAGCTCGGCTGAATTCTTGATACGCGTCGGACTGTCGTAGCTGGGTAGTCCTGGCTGCCGAATCTCAGCGAGCGGCGCGACGGTCTTCCTGCGCTAATCCGTCCTGTCCACGTCGGGTAGTCAATAACGCCATGGCCGCTTCCGGCCCTGATTGCCGCTAGCGTCCTCGACTCTCCGGGTCAATCTGTGGACCCGTTATCGGTGTGGCGACCGCTCGGGACTAGAAGCGGACTAGCTCGGGACTAGCTCGCGGACCCCCTCAGCACGGGTGCTTCGCCGTTTGATTGGTGTGCGGCGCCAAACCGGCCCGCGATCACCGATCAGGAGCAACAGCAACCATGCAGTTGGGAATCAAGACAGAGGGCGTGGACTTCGTGGTGTCTCGGACGGCGCAGCGCAAAAACGACAACGACGGCCGGCAGAAGACGGATCAGGAGGTCGGTGAGCCACTGCACGTTAGCGAGCTGGTCGCGATGGACAATACCGGCGCGGAGGTCATCAAGGTCACCACCGCCGGGCAGCCGAAGATTACCAAGCGGCAACTCGTCACGGTGGTCAAGCTGGTCGCGACCCGTGGAACATCGACGGTCGCGGCGGGGTGGCCTTCCGCGCCGACACGATCACCCCATCCCCACCGCCGCACAGCCTGCACCCCCGGCGGGTTCGGCGAAGGTCAGCACTGCCTTGGGCGTGCCTGACGAGCGCCCGGACGCTCACTGACTGGTCCAGCTCAGCCGCGTACCAAGGACGAGCAGCTCCTGCAGGAGGCGGCCGACGCGGAGCACGCCGCATTCGTGCGGTGGCAGGAGGCCTACGGCTCCTACAAGGCCGCCTGCGACGACGCGGCCACCGCCCGGGCGAGCAGGGCGCAGGCCTCGTCCCTTAGCTGCGGCGCCCGGCCGGTCACAGGCCTGGAAACCGCAGATCACAGCCGCTCTCACGGCTGGGCAACACCGTGAGACACTGCCACCGGCGACAGTCGTGGTCCCCACGGCCCAGCCAAACCCACGGACCAGAGCCAGGACGGTAGGCTCCGGATCCGGCAAAGCCGCAGGTCGGCCCTCGTAGCTCAGGGGATAGAGCATCGGTTTCCTAAGCGGGCCCTAGCGGCCCCCTCTCCCCTGCCTTGCCAAGCCAATTTTCCCTGGTCAATCCGGGGATCCGTTGCCCTCTTGGCGATCTTCGAAGTCCCGCTAAGTCCAGTGAAATCCGGACATTTACAGCCCTCCGCGGACCATACGCGGACCAGTTCGACCCGAGCGGACGGCTCGGCAG
>JALZDV010000034.1 GCA_030862345.1 Actinomycetota bacterium
GATATGCGCTCGGCGGCGGCTTCGAACTCGCCCTGTGCTGCGACTTCCGCGTAGCTGGAGACAACGCCAAGGTCGGGCAACCCGAGATCCTCCTCGGAATCATTCCCGGCGCGGGGGGGACTCAACGACTGGCCCGCCTGATCGGCCCGGCCAAGGCCAAGGATGTCGTCTACACCGGCCGCTTCGTGGGAGCCGACGAAGCCCTCGCGCTCGGAATGGTGGACCGCGTGGTCGCTCCGGACGATGTGTACAGCACCGCCACGGAGATAGCGGCGAAGTTCGCCAAGGGCCCGGCTGCGGCCCTCCGGGCAGCGAAGGCGGCCATAGACGGTGGACTGGATGGCGACCTGGCCAGCGGGCTTCGACTTGAGAGCACCCTTTTCGCAGCCCTGTTCGCGACCGAGGACCAGAAGATCGGCATGGAATCCTTCGTCGCCAACGGTCCTGGCAAAGCTGAGTTCCGCGGCCGATAGGACTGCGGGATGACAGGAGTTAGCAAGGCCGAGGTCGAGGCCGCCCGCAGCGATCCCAAGCGGGCCAATGTGCTCTACCACGATTGGGAGAGTCAGACCTACGACGAGAAGTGGTCGATCTCCTACGACGAGCGCTGTATCAGCTACGCAGCGGATCGCTTCGTCGCGATCGCGGGGCGAGACGGTTGGCCCTACCCGCGAGCGCTCGAGTTGGGCTGTGGGACGGGCTTCTTTCTGCTCAATCTCATGCAGGCCGGCGTCATCGAACGCGGCAGTGTCACTGACATCTCACCGGGCATGGTGGCTGCGGCACTTCACAACGCCGAAGGGCTCGGGCTGCCCGTCGACGGACGGGTGGCTGACGCCGAGCTCATCCCGTACGACGACGACAGTTTTGACCTCGTGGTGGGCCACGCGTTTCTGCACCACCTGCCCCACGTCGAGCAGTCCCTGCGGGAGACGTTGCGCGTACTCAAGCCCGGCGGACGGTTCGTGTTCGCCGGTGAGCCGACGAAGTGGGGCGACAAGGTTGCCCGGCGGCTCGGGCAGGCCACCTGGTGGGCGTGCACCCATGTGACCAGACTTCCTGTCCTGCAACAGTGGCGGCGTCCGCAGGCAGAACTCGACGAGTCCTCCGAGGCGGCGGCGCTGGAGGCCGTGGTCGATCAGCACACCTTCGTGCCGGGAGAGCTTCGCCGAATGGCGCTCTCGGCCGGAGCGGTGGATGTCGATGTCCGTACCGAGGAGTTGACCGCCGCCTGGTTCGGTTGGCCGGTGCGTACCTTCGAGGCCGCCGTGCCGGCGGGAAAGCTGGGGCTCGGCTGGGCCAACTTCGCCTACCGCTCGTGGCTGCGTCTGTCTGCTGTGGACAGCCGGGTCCTGTCCCGGTTCGTGCCGGCCGGGTTGTTCTACAACGCGCTGGTCACCGGTGTGAAGCCGAACCCGCCGCTGCGGCTGACCGATCCGGCGGCACCGGGATAGGCGCTGCGGCCGCCTCAGCCCTGCTCGGGGTCGCGGGACTGCTCGGCACCGCGTGCCTCGGCTCCCGTTTCACCCGCGTAGCCCTCGTCCTGTCCGGCGGTACGGCCCACGAAGACACCCGACTCGCCGGACCCCGTGGTGGAACCACCATCACCACCGTCGGACTCAGGATCGCCACCGGTCGGTCGCCCGGTCACCTCGGCATCGTCGTCGGCTACGTCGGACTCTGCTCCGTGCTGCCTGTCCACGGCCCCTCCCTCGACGTCCGGCCGTATCGTCGGCCACACTCCTGACCCACGTTACCGTTGCGGTTGTGGCGAAGTGGTCGGCGACCGCCGGCGAGCAGGGTACGAGTCCCCGGTTTGTCACCCTGGCCTCCCTGCACTGGGTGCTGCGGCATCGCGCATGGACGCCGTACTACCTGCTCCGCTACCTCCGGCTTGCCCGGGTGCGGCTCGGACAACCATCGATCATGTTGGCGGGGATGGTCTTTCTCGGGCGCCGCGTCGAACTCGATGCCCGCCCCGGCTACGGCCGGATGATTCTCGGTGGATTCGTGCACATCGGTGACGGCACCGCCCTGCGTGCCCACGAAGGAACTCTACGGGTGGGCGACAAGACCGTGTTCGGCCGCAACACGATCGTCAACTCCTACCTCGATGTCGAGATCGGCCCTGGTGTACTGATCGGAGACTTCGTCTACATCGGGGACTTCGATCACCGCGCCGACGACCTGCACCGGGCGATCAAGGACCAGGGCATCGTCAAGGCGCCGGTCCGGATCGGGGCCGGTAGCTGGCTTGGCGTCAAGGCAACCGTGCTGCGGGGATGCACGGTGGGCGAGGGCGCCGTCGTCGGGGCGAATGCGGTAGTGACCCGGGACGTGCCGCCATACGCCGTCGTCGCCGGCGCTCCGGCCCGGGTGATCGGCGATCGTAAGGCCGCGCATGCCGTCGCGGAGCGAACGCGCGAGGCGCTTGCCGACATCGAGATCAAGACCTCTCGCGCTGCCCGTGCTCACGCCGGTGGCGGCCCCGACTAGCGTTGCCGGCATGGGTGATGAGGCTCGAAAAGTGACCGAAGGCCATGGTGGGGATCTCGCTCTCGCCGCCCTGCGCCGGTACGGGGTCGAGGAACTGTTCACGCTTTCCGGTGCACACGTGTTCCCGCTCTATGACGCCCTGCACACCTCCGGTCTGCCGATCCACGACGTCCGCCACGAGGCGACTGCGGTCTTCGCCGCGGAGGCGACCTCGAAGTTGCAGCGTCGGCCGGCAGTAGCTGCGCTGACCGCCGGGCCGGGTGTGACGAACGGGATCAGCGCGGTGACGACGGCACAGTTCAACGGGTCCGCGGTCATGGTGATCGGGGGGCGGGCGCCCCAGTACCGGTGGGGCTCAGGCTCACTGCAGGAGATCGACCATGTACCGATCCTGGCCCCGATCACCAAGCACGCCGCCACCAGCACCAGCGTGGAGGGGATCCCGGCCGACATCGACCGTGCGATGCAGGCAGCGCTATCCGGTCATCGCGGTCCGGTCT
>JALZDV010000053.1 GCA_030862345.1 Actinomycetota bacterium
CCGGTTCCCATTCAGCTCGACCCATCATCGCGGGTGGCAGCACCGACAGTGCACTCCGATTAGGCTCTGGACGTGTCTCGCCCCGCAGCGTTGGAACGGCGGTTGCCGCGGTGACCCAGTTGCAGCCCGCCCGTGTCCTTCGACTGGATGCGGGATGGATGCGCGAACACCTGCGTGAGGTACTCGAGATATATGGCGCGGCAATGGGTTATCCACCCTCGGTCGTGGATGCTCGCTACGGACATGCCGCCGCGCATACCACTCGGGTGGGGTTTCAAGCCGTGGGCGCCTTCGACCCGGCCGGAATACTGATCGGTTTCGGCTACGGGTACACCACTCGGGCCGGTCAGTGGTGGTACGACCAGGTAGCCGCTGCGCTCGGACGGACGGTGTCCAAGCAGTGGCTGCGCAACTCCTTCGAACTCTGCGAGTTTCACGTCCGCCCCGATCAGCAAGGGATGGGGGTCGGCCGGATCTTGCTGCGCACGCTGCTGGCCGAGGTCGCCCAGGCCCACGTCGTCCTCTCCACACCGGACGGCGACACCCGCGCCTTTGCGCTGTATCGCTCGGAAGGATTCCGCGATCTGCTGAGAGCGCACTACTTCCCCGGCGACACCCGGCCCTTCGCCATCCTCGGTCTGACGATCACGCGGTGAGCCATGCCCGGTCGCCGCGCGTCCGATTCGAACCGGGCGGCGAGTCGGGCATCTATTCGATCCTCACCTCGATCGTGGTGCCCCGTCCGATCGCCTGGGTCTCGACGCGTTCGCTGGACGGCGTGGACAATCTTGCCCCGCACTCGTTCTACACCGTGGCGTGTGTGAATCCGCCCGTGGTGCAGTTCACCTCTGTGGGACGCAAGGACTCACTGCGCAATGTGGAACAGACTCGGGAATTCGTCGTCAACCTCGCACCGGAGTCGCTCTTCGAGCAGATCAATGCCACGGGAACGAACTTTCCGATCGAGCAGAGCGAGTTCGTCGAAGTGGGGATCGGCTTGGAAGAAGCCGAAACCGTTGCGCCGTACCGGGTGGCGGACTCTCCGGCCGCTATCGAGTGTGAACTGCACAGCACGGTCAGCATGGGTGACTCCACGGTTGTCTTTGGCCGCGTCCGGCTCGTGGTCGTCAGCCAGTCCGCCATGCGCGATGGTCGCCCGGCGATCGATCTCCTGTCGCCGCTGGCGCGCCTGGGCGGAATCCAGTGGGCAACTCTCGGCGAGGTGCGCGCCATCCAGCGGATTCCGTACGAGAAGTGGGACGCCTCAGGCGACTGATGAGGTCTCGCGCAGGTTGGCCCAGATCTCGCGCGTCGCGGTCGACCGATTCAGGGTGATGAAGTGGATTCCGGGTGCCCCCTCGTCGAGCAGTCGCTGACACAGCGCGCTGGCCTGGGCAATTCCGAGTTCCCGAACGGCGCCCTTGTTCTGCGCGATCGGCTCGAACGTCGCTGCCAGCGCCGGTGGAAACGGCGCTCCGGACAGTTTTGGAGCGCGTTCGATGGTGCTCATCGAGGTCACCGGCATGATGCCCGGGATGATCGGGATGTCGCAGCCCAGTGCTGATACCCGATCGCGCAGCCGCAGGTAGTCCTCGGCGTCGAAGAACATCTGAGTGATCGCGAAATCGGCCCCTGCCCGCACCTTGCGGACAAAATTTCGTGCGTCACTGTCGATGTCGGCCGAACGCGGGTGCTTGTAGGGAAAGGCCGCCACGCCTACGCAGAACTGACCGGCCCGACGGACCATGGCGACCAACTCGTCGGCGTAGGCGATCCCCTCCGGATGCTTGATCCAATCAGCCGTCGGATCCCCGGGCGGATCGCCACGGATGGCGAGGATGTTGCGCACCCCGACGGCGGCGAAGCGGCCGATCACGTTGCGCAGCTGGGCGACGCTGTGGTTGACCGCGGTGAGGTGGGCCATCGGCAGCATCGTGGTCTGGGTCGCTATCCGCTCGGTGACCCGAACGGTGCCCTCCCGGGTCGTACCACCCGCGCCGTAGGTGACGGACACGAACGACGGGCGCAGCCGTTCCAGGTCGCGCAGACTCCGCCACAGCACCGCCTCCGAGGCTTCGTCCTTGGGCGGGAAGAACTCGAAGGAGAACGTCGGCACGCCGGCGGCCAGCCGTTCACGCACGGTCTCGGCCATGGCAGAAAGAATAGGGCGTGGACACAGCTCCCCGCCGGACGCTGACTCCGGGTGCCCGATACTGCGTGTCGTGACCTCCTCCCAGCCCGTGCCGACGCCGGTCGATCTCTTGGACCGACACTCACTTCGTGAGCGCGTCGAGATCGAGCTCGCCGCCTTTCTGGACCGGAAACTGTCCGAACTCGGCGCCATAGATCCCGAGCTCATGCCGGTGGGCGAGGCGATCTGCGATCTCGTTCTGGGCGGCGGTAAGCGGCTGCGACCGGCCTTCGCCTACTGGGGATGGCGCGGTGCGCTCGACGTCGTCTCCTACGACACCTCCGCGGCAGCGGACCAGGCCGAGCGGAGCGAGGACACCATCGTCCGGGCGGCTGCCTCCCTGGAACTGGTTCAGGCCGGCGCGCTCATCCACGACGACGTCATGGACCGAGCCCGTACCCGCAGGGGGCAGCCGGCGCTACACGTCCGCTTCACCGGCCTGCATACCGCGAACCGCTGGCGTGGGTCAGCCGCCGGATTCGGGCAGGGAGTGGCCATTCTGGCCGGAGACATCGCCCTGACGTGGGCGCAGGAAATGCTCCGTACCGCCGGCCTCGACGACGCCGCGCTGGCTCGGGCCGCCCCTGCCTACGACGCCATGCGGATCGAGGTGATGGCCGGCCAGTACCTCGACTTGCTAGGCCAGGTCCATTCCGGCCGCCCCGACGAGCAGGCGCTGGCAGCGGCCTGGCGTACGGCTCGGTACAAGTCCGCCTCCTACACCGTCCAGCGTCCGCTGCACATCGGTGCGCTCGCCGCTGGTCACCATGCCGGTGAGGGGCCGCTGCTGATGACCTACAGCGAGTACGGCTTTGCCCTCGGGGAGGCATTCCAGTTGCGGGACGATGTACTGGGCGTCTTCGGAGATCCGCAACAGACCGGTAAACCCGCTGGCGATGACCTGCGTGAGGGAAAGCAGACGCTGTTGGTCATCCTCGCCCGTCAGCGGGCCAGCGCCAACGCGCGGGACCTCTTCGAGCGCAAGATCGGCCGAGGCGACCTGTCCGGCCCCGACATCGATCAGCTTCGGATGGTGATCGAAGGCTCCGGCGCACTTGCCCAGATCGAGGTCCTGATCGCCCAGCGCGTCGAGACCGCGCGGGAGGCACTGGCCAACGGCCCGGTGGGGGGCGAAACCCGTGAGGTTCTGGAACAGTTGGCCACCACGCTGACCGCCCGCGACCGGTAGCGGCTACAGCTAGAAGGCCATGGTCTGCGCCCGGCGGTTGACCTCGTGGTGGCGCTTCTCGTGCAAGGCATCGATCGGTCGGCCCGGCAGCGACTCGTCCTCGGTGAACAGCCAGGTGACCGCTTCGGGATCGCTGTAGCCCCCGTCCCGAAGGACGGTCAGCACACCGGACAGGTGGGTGAGTACCCCCTCGTCATCGAAGAACTCGGCAGGCACGTGTGGGCGGCCGTTGACGTCCACGGTCGCCAGCGCTCGGTCGCGAACGAGTTGGCGAACCCGGTTGACCCGGATACCGAGCCGCTGGGCCACCTCGGGCAACGTCAGCAGATCCATAGGCTGCAGCCTATGGCTGACTCCGAACCTGCCGTTTCTGGACTCCCGGGTTCCGACCTCGAGGCCCGAGCGCGCGAGATGCTCACACCTGCGGTCTATGACTACTACGCCGGCGGCTCGGAAACCGAGACCACCCTGCGCGAGGCCCCGCTGGCCTGGCGGCGCTGGCGGCTGCGCCCCCGGATGCTCAGCGGCGTGATCTCGCCCGACCTGTCGACCACACTCCTGGGCGCCCAGGTGGGCTGCCCGGTCGGAGTAGCGCCGTGGGCGTTGCAACGGATGGCACACCCCGACGGCGAGTTGGCAACCGCCGCGGCCTGCGCGCGGACGGGAACGCTGATGACCGTGTCGACCGCGGCAACCGTTCCATTGGCCGAGGTGGCTGCTGTCGCTCCGGAATCTCCGAAGTGGTTCCAGCTCTACCACGTGCACGACCGCGCCTACACCGACGACCTCGTCCGCCGCGCGGCTGATGCCGGATATCGCGCGCTGGTCCTAACGGTGGATCTGCCGGTTCTGGGGCGCCGCTACCGCGACATCGTCAACGACTTTCAACTGCCCGAGGGTCTGGTGTTGGCCAACCATCCCGATCTGACTGATCCCGAGGACAGCGCCGAGGCGCCGGTCCACGCCGACGACATGCGCGAACCGTTGCGACGACTCGATTCCGCGCTGGACGCCTCGGACCAGACACCGCCCTGGACCTACGCCGACCTCGAGCGCATCGCGGGACTCACCGATCTGGCCGTGGTCGTCAAAGGCGTCCTCCGCGGCGATGACGCGGCCCAGTGCCTCGCTGCGGGTGCATCCGCGGTGTGGGTATCCACCCATGGTGGCCGCCAGGTCGACCGGGCGATTCCCAGCAGTGCGGCGCTGTCCGACATCGTGGCGGCCGTTGGAGATCAGACGGAGATCTACGTCGATGGCGGCATCCGCTCCGGCACCGACGTCCTGATCGCATTGGCCCTGGGCGCCCGCGCGGTCTTCTGCGGCCGCCCGATCATCTGGGGTCTGACCACCGGCGGAGCGGACGGTGTTGCCGCTGTCCTGACCGAGCTGCGGGCACAACTCGCGCACTCAATGACCCTGTGCGGAGTGGCATCGGTCGAACGGGTGTCGCGGGATCTGCTTGCGGCCTGACCGAGCGAGTCGCGCGAAGACAGGCCTTGCGCCGGCCGTAAACTGGCTGGTCGTGGACACGACCATGCTGGACCCGGTGGTCGGTCGGGTGCTCGAGAGGCGGTACCGGGTAGAGCGCCGGCTGGCTCGCGGCGGCATGTCGACTGTCTACGAGGGCACCGATCTCCGGCTGGACCGCCGCGTGGCGATCAAGGTGATGGCCGAGGCCCTGGCAAGTGATCCGGCCTTCATCGCCAGCTTCATCCGCGAGGCCCGCTCCGCCGCCCGTCTGGCACACCTGAATGTGGTCTCGGTCAGCGACCAGGGTGAGGACGGCGGACTGGTCTTCCTCGTGATGGAACTGGTCCTGGGACAGACCCTGCGCGAGGTGATCTACGAACAGGGACGACTCGCTCCCGCGCAGGCGTTCGCCGTGCTGGCGCCCACGCTATCCGGGCTGTCGGCCGCGCACCGGACCGGACTGATCCACCGCGACGTGAAACCGGAGAACATCCTGCTCTCCAGCGACGGCCTGGTTAAGGTCGCCGACTTCGGGCTGGCCAGAGCGGTCGCGGACACCGGGACGACCTCGGTCACCAACGGCGTCCTGCTGGGAACTGTCGCCTACCTGGCCCCAGAACAGATCGAGCGGGGCAAGGCTGACGCACGCAGTGACGTCTATGCCGCGGGCATCGTGCTGTACGAGATGCTCACCGGCAGACCGCCGTACTCCGGT
Source organism: Actinomycetota bacterium (assembly GCA_030862345.1). Classification (GTDB taxonomy): domain Bacteria; phylum Actinomycetota; class Actinomycetes; order Mycobacteriales; family Geodermatophilaceae; genus JACCQS01. Next base: position 5,569 of record JALZDV010000053.1, read on the forward strand.
GACTCCGCACTGTCCGTGGCCTACCAGCATGTCAACAACGACGTGCCGCTCCCGTCCCGTACGGTGCCGACCATCCCGGTCGAGATCGACGAACTGGTGTCCTCCGCGACTCGACGCGATCCTGCCGCACGGCCCCTGGATGCCGGCGCCTTCCTGGCCGAGCTGTTCGACGTGAGCGCGGATCTGGGGATGCCCCGGGTGACTGTGCCGGTTCGGGGTGTCAGCACAGCTCCGCCGGGCCAGCGCCGCCATCCGAGTGGCGGCGATGTTGCGGCCACGTCTCCGCATCACTCCCGGGCTCCTCGAGGCCACCGGACCGCGGTTCTGGCCACGGCGGCCAACGGGTCACTGACCTCCGGCAGGATCGGCTCGGGCGCAGGCGCTCAGCGGGTTCCTCCTGGGCCGACGCCGGGTTTGCCGGGGCCGACTTCCTCGCCTGTGCATGACCGCCGGCTGTCCGGATCCAGCAGTTCCACCCGGCGACGTCGCCGTACGGGCAGCATCGTGCTCGCGCTGGTTCTGGTCCTGGCGGCCGTCGCCGGTGGCATCGGCTGGTGGTTCGGATCCGGCCGCTACACGGTGGCCCCCAATGTCGTCGGGATGGCCCAGTCGGCGGCGGTCGCGGCTGTCCAGGACGCCGGCCTCGACCCGGTTGTCGAGGAGGTCTTCAGCGAGACAGTCGCTGCCGACAATGTGATCTCAGCCGATCCGGAGGCAGGCGCTGAGATCGTGCGTGGCAGCATGATCGAGCTCCAGGTGTCCAAGGGGCCGGAGCGGTTCTTCGTGGACGCCGCGCTGATCGGCCAACCCGAGGCCGCGGTCAGCACCGCACTGGCCGCCCTGCCGATCGTCGTCCTGCGAGCTGAGGACTACCACGACACCGTGCCGGCCGGATCGGTGGCCGCCTTCGATCCGGCGCCCGGCGCCGAACTTCGCCGTGACCAGCAGATCACGATGGTCGTGAGCCTCGGGCCCGCGCCGCGTGAGATTCCCACCGTGGCCGGGACCACACGCGCCGATGCGGAAGCGGCATTGACGACACTAGGATTCGTCGTGGACGTACGTGAGGACTTCAACAGCGATGTGGTGGCCGGGATCGCGCTGGGAACCGAGCCTGCGCCGGATGCCGGACCTCAGCCGTTCGGCGCGACGATCGTCCTGGTGGTGTCGAAGGGGCCGGACCTGGTCGCCGTACCGAACGTCATCGGCAAGGACCGGGACACCGCCATCGCCGAACTGCAAGCCGCCGGCTTCGTGGCCGAACCCACGTCCTTCCTGGGCAACCGGGTGTGCCAGCAGAGTCCCGCGGCCAATGAACTGGCCGAGCGCGGCTCGACGGTCAGCATCCTGCTCAGCTTCTGCTGACCGGATCAGCGGTCCAGCAGCTCGGCCAGCACATTTCCGGCGCGTTCCGTGCCAGCGTCATCCACGTCGAGGTGCGTGAGCAGTCG
>JALZDV010000056.1 GCA_030862345.1 Actinomycetota bacterium
TGACGAGGCTGCCCGAGACATAGCTCAACAGCTCGACGGAGTTCCTCGCCGCCGACGTGGCCACAAGAGCGGTGCCCCGGTGCTCCACGCGATCAAGATCGTCGGCATTCGGGCCGGCAGCCAAAGAGACGTGCACTTGTCGGCATCCGGATACCGCTCGGTGCACGGCCTCGGGGTCCTCCACTGACCCGCCCACGACCTCGGCGGTCAGGCCCTCCCCACGCAGCCATTGCTTTGTTCGGTCGGCGTCTCGGGCCAACAGGCGCACCTCTCGGCCGTCCTCGAGCAGTTGCCGGACAAGTGGCCGCCCGAGTGTTCCAGTACCTCCGATGACGAGGACTCGCTCCACGACTGGCCTCCTAGTGCGTGATTTCGACGGTTTCTTGCTTGTACAGCTCCTCGTTCAGACAGCGCACGACGAAGTCAGCTAGGTCTTCGCGTGCGGTGTGGGACGAGGACGCGAAGCGAAGCTGCGATTCGACCCGATAGCTGCCGTTGCTCTGGTGATTGGTCAGCCGAGATGGCCGCACGATCGTCCAGATCCGGTCGCTTGCTCGAACGAGGTGTTCCTGACGGTGCTTATCAGCCAGTTCAGCCCGTAACATGACGGGGGCGACGAAGAGCCGAAAGGCCAACGGCAGTCGTCGTCGACTGTCCCCGACACCCCATGAGCTGATCACCAGGAGCCGGGGCACGTTCTGCTTGGTCATGGCGTGCAGTAGGCCGCGGGTGCCCTCGGCACACAATCCGGGTTGCCGACGCCGACCGGCCAGAGCCGTCCTTACGACATCGTGCCCACCGACGGCCCAGACGACGGCATTGCAGTCAGTTACCGCCGAGATCAGCGCCTCACGATCAAGAACGTCTGCGGCGACGACGTCAACCGCACCGTCGGTCGGCGGGACGGATGCCGGATTTCGAGCAACGGCGCGAACCCGATGACCCGACTCGGCCGCCCTGGCCACAATTCGACGCCCGGTTCCCCCGCTCGCCCCGAGGACCGCAATATTCACGAGTTCAGATTCGCGGTTCCGACCGGAATCGACCACAAATCCGCACCCCAGGAAATGCCCTAGGGTTTGCCGGTCAGGGGGTGAACCTCGTGCATCCAAGTGCCCAGCTGCTCGAGCGTGAGCGTGAACTCGTGGAGTTCGACTATCGCCTGCGCAGCATCGGTCCCGGCCAGGGGCATCTGCTAGTCGTTTCGGGTCCGGCTGGCCTGGGCAAGACCTCTCTGCTCCTCGAATTGGCGCAACGTGCGCGCACGTCGGGACTGGCGGTCATGCGTGCCCGGGGACAACAGCGGGAGACCGCCACCCCCTATGGGGTGGCCCGACAGCTCTTCGATCCAATGATGGCCACAGCCACTGCGGACGAGCTGGACGATCTTTTTGTCGGCAGAGCCGGATTGGCACGGCACCTGTTCGAACCAGACGAGGTTGGGCCCGAATCCACCGACAGCGCGAGTGCAACAGTCCAAGGGTTGTGGTGGCTGCTGCTGCGGCGCGCCGAACGGCAATCCCTCGTCCTGATCGTCGACGACCTGCAGTGGTGCGACCAGGAATCACTGCAATGGTTGGCCTTCCTGGCACACCGAGTGACAGCAACGTCGGTACTGCTTGCGGTTGGGTTCCGGGCTGGTGACCCCGCCGAGGACCAGGCAGTGCTTCAGGACATCATCGGTCAGCCCGACGCCGTACGCCTCGAACCCCAGCCGCTCGCGGAAGCGTCAAGCCGATCGCTGGCCAGCGCTGCGTTGGGTTCCGCACTTCCGACTGAGGTGTCGGCGGCGTGTCACACGGCCACCGCGGGCAATCCGCTTCTCTTGTGGGAACTTCTTCGAGCTCTGCGCGGGTCCGGTGTAGCGGTGGACCAGCTGACTCCCTCGGATGTGCAACGGATCGGAGCCCGGGCGGCGACCCGCCCCGTCACAAGACAGCTCGCCGCACTCCCCACCGAGGCCGGAATGTTGGCCCGCGCGGTCGCCGTCCTCGGGGACGGCACGCCACTTGTCCAGGTCGCGGAACTGGCCGGTCTGGGCACGGCGGCCGCCGAGGTCGCAGCAAATCGATTGGCCGAGGCGGAGGTACTGCGGCACAACGACGCTCCCGAGTTCGTGCATCCCGTTGTCGCAGAGGCGGTCTACCGCACCATTCCGCCCGCAGCGCGCGACGCTGCCCACATTTCTGCAGCGGTCTTGCTGCGCCGGGCGGGTGCGCACGTGCACCGGGTGGCGGCCCAAGTCCTGCTCATTCCCGCCGGTCACTACGACGACTCAGTCCCGGTGCTTCGGGAGGCTGCGACTCAGGCGTTTCAGTCTGGGGCTCGCGCCAGCGGGGTCGCATATCTTCGCCGCGCACTCGCCGAGAATCTCGACCAGGAACTCCGCGGAGTGATCCTGACCGATCTTGGTTCGGCGGAGACCCTTCTCGATGGCGCGGCCGCTGTCACGCATCTCTCCGAGGCGGCGGCACTCACGCCTGACCCAGTGCGTCGGGCAGAGATCACGGTCGCGCTGGGGCCGGCGCTGTTCTTCACCCAGCGAAACGCCGATGCGGTCGCCGCCTACCGGCATGCCCTGGCCCGGCTACCGGAAACGGTCGACCGGACGCTTCGGCAGCGCCTGGATGCGGGCTTGCTGGCTGCCGCGGTTGACGACTCAACGCTCTATCCGGCCGCTCGGGCGCACGCGGCGACGTTGTCCGGTCTCGCCCCGGGGGAATGCGATCCGCCGTTGGCGGCCGTTCTTTCGTGGCACGAAGCCCGGACTGGCGGATCCTCGCCGCGCTGTGTCGCGCTGGCCGAGCAGGCGCTGTCGCTGCCCCCCGGCCAAGACGCCACGGCCGCTTTCGCCTATGCCGGCCTGGTGCTTGCGGCGGCCGACCGCTACGACGAGGTACGAACGCTGTGCAACAGCAGGCTCGAACATGCGACTGCCGTGGGATCGGTGTTCGACTTCTCGATCGCCTCGTGGTTGCGTGGAATCGCCGCCTACTTCGCAGGTGACCTTGCTACGGCGGAGGCAGATCAGCGGCAAGCGATCGAAGCCGGCGAAGCGCATGGGTTGAGCGCCGGATTGATCCACGGTTACGCTCGACTCGCGGATGCGCTGGTGGACCAAGGGCAGCTAGCTGCCGCGGAGTCCACACTCGACCGGGTCTCGCTCCCCGTGCCGCTCCCACCGCTGGCCCATTTCGACTGGTACCTGCACTCACGCGGTCGACTGCGGCTGGCCCAGGGACGATTCCTTGAAGCCCTACACGATTTTCAGGAGTGCGGACGTCGCTACGCAAGCCTCGGGGGAAGCAACCCGGGCTTCATCCCATGGCGGTCCGAGGCGGCGCTCGCCGAGTTGGCTCTGGGCAACGAGGACAGTGCACAACGGTTGGCTCAGAGCGAAGTCGACGACGCCCGGTCTTGGGGTGCCGCACGCCCGCTCGGAAGAGCTCTGCGCGTGGCCGGGATGGCCGACGCCACCCCGCTCGGACTGGAATTGCTGAAGCAATCGAGTGAAGTTCTCGCAGAGTCACCTGCAACTCTCGAGCAGGCACGCACAGCAGTCGAACTCGGGATCGCGTTGCATGGCACTGGCGAGGACCGCAGCGCCAGAGAGCAGCTTTGGCGAGGACTCGAAGCTGCCCAGCGCAGCGGCGCCGTTACGCTGGCGGAGCGTGCACACGAGGCCCTGGTACGCGCGGGTGCTCGTCCCCGACGCCTCAGCCGGTCCGGGACGGCCGCGCTCACCCCCACCGAACTCCGCGTGGCCAATCTTGCCGCCGATGGTCGTACGAACCGGGAGCTCGCAGAGGCACTGTTCGTCACACCCAAGACAATCGAGATGCACCTTGCCAACGCCTATCGCAAGCTGGAAATCGAGTCCCGGACACAACTCAGCGCAGCGCTCGCAGAATAAGGGGTCCCCGGGACTTGCGCCGCAACTCCGTCTCGCAGTGGCAAAGCCTAGGGACATTTCCAGGGTGCCGACCGCTAGCACGACGATGTCGGCTCATCCACCCTCGACGGTGTCACTGGAACTCGACGTGATCCGTCGGAACGGGTCGCGTTGCCAAGGCATCAGTCGAGGAAGCGGAGAAGAACCATGAGCGCCAAGTCCCAACAAGTCATCGCACGCACCAAGGATCATGCGGATCGCCGCAGCTTGATCCTCGTAGCCGCCGTCACAACCGTTTTGGCCGGAATACACCTCACTGACCACGTGCTGCGTGGCGACCGAGTGCGCCACTTGGGCCTCGACCCCACCTGGAACCACAGCGGCTGGCCGTTCACCGATCAAGTAACGCCCTTCACCTTCAGTTTGGTGATCGTCACGATCACCTTGGTCGGAGGACTGATCCTCACCGTGTTGGAGAAGGCTTGGGCCGGCTACTGGTTGGGTGCCGCGATTCTGCTTGGAGCGATTGTGACCTTCGTGCACTTCCTGCCCACTGCCAAGCAGGAAAGTCCCCAGGTGATCTCGGGGTCCTGGTCTCCCGAAGCATTGCTCGGCACGCTGGCGGTTGTTGTCACCTTTGCGATCGTCGGATCACTGTTGGTCATGGGCTACAACGCCGTCCGCGTCTATCGGCGGTCTGGTACATGGACATGACTGGCCCCCGCTCGGCGTCCATGGGGAGCGCGATTCGAATAATCGGAGTGGACCGCCGGCAGCTCGAGGAGTTCTGGCAGAGCAATGTCGACCACGCCGGGCAAGTCGCCGAACCCTTTCGTGACGAGGATGGCGGGTGGCCGCTGCGCTGCTGTCTGCTGGACTCACAAGCAGGTGACGAGCTTGTGATCGCCGCGTGGTCGCCGTTTCCTTGGCGGGGGCCGTATGCCGAGACGGGTCCAGTGGTCCTGCATGCCAAGCCCTGCAAGGAAGCAGACGAGCAGCGAGATGACGTTGTCCCATCTCAGTTCGCGGGTCGTCGGCAGATTCTGCGCCCGTACGGTCGCGATCAGCGAATCACCTACGCACACTGTCGGTTGATCGAGCAAGGGGAGGACATCGACCGGGCCATCGCAGACCTCCTCGACATCGACAACATCGTCTTCGTCCAAGCCCGAAATGTGCTGTCCGGGTGCTACAGCTTCACCGCCGAGCGGCGCAGCGCCAATGGAAGGACTTGATGCACCGAGGACGGCCTTGCGGCACTGCTCGTCCGGGTCCCACGCGAAACTTGGTCGCCACCATGTTCAGGCGCCCCGCCCCGCCGCGGCCGTCGCCCTCACCGCCGTCTTCGCATTGGCCATCTGGGTGGCCCTTAGTGGGTGCACCACAACGCCACAGGATCGGCCTAGCCCTGGCCGGTCGGCTTCGACCACGGCCTCCACCGGGAACCCGGGTTGGACGGTTATGCCCGTCGGCGGGACTGGACACCCGCCGGGTCATCGACTGCCTTAACTCCGCGATCCACGAGTTCTGGAACCGGGCAGGGGCGACGTCGGCCAGCAAACCTTTGTCTACTATGCCGGGTCCGAGACTGTGGCCTCCGAAGACTGCGCCCGGCTTCTGGCGCTAGGAGGCTGGTTTCGCTGCGTGACCGATGATGTTGTCTATCTTTCCGATCAGTTGATCGAGCGGGATCGCGACCTTTTCGGTGTCGACATGGGCTTGGCGATCGCATTCATCGTGGCCGAGGAGTTTGGACTTGCACTTCAGGAGGTGCGCGGAGAGCCTGGGATCGACATACCCGACCTGGTTCAAAGCCGCCAGTTCGTCCTCACCGCAGATTGCCTTGCCGGTACCTGGGCAGCGAGCGAACAGACAGCGGGTCGCCTTTCAGTCGAGGCACTACGTTCGGTCATCCACGAGCAGCTGACCGCCGGCTACGTGGTTCCGGTTCCATTGACAATGTCCGCCTTCCTCCGCGATCAGGCCCACGGATCGTTCCGGACGGCTAGCCGCCTTTGATCGTGGCACCGCCGCGGCGGCTCCTGGCGACTGCGGGTTCCATCTAACTGACTAGGCATCGAGTACGTGTGAGCTGGTCGAGATTGGAGGTATCCCGAAGCGCTACTCGTCGCGACGCAGTAGTTCGACGCGTCCAACTGCCATTCCTCATACGGTCCGCAGCGCCTCGGTCGGTGCCAGGCGCGCGGCTCGCATTGCGGGGTACATGCCGGCAACCGCGCCGATGCTGAGCGCAGCTGCGACACCACCGAGGACGGCGACCGACGGTACGACGAGTTGCCAACCCTGACTTGCGGCGTAGCCGATGGTCACGAGAGTGCCCAAGCCGCTGCCGGCCAGTCCGCCCATCCCGGACAGCATGAGTGACTCGGCGAGAAACTGCGTCCGGATGTAGCCCCGGGTCGGCCGCTCACCGTGTCCTAGCGGGCTATGGCCCCGACTCCCTCGGCATGGGGGGTGGTGCCGGCAATCTCTGACACGAAGCGATCGACGAGCGCCGCGAATCGGTCGGGAGCCTCGATGATCGAGTCGTGCCCAACCCCGTGCCACACCTCGAGCGACGAATTGGGGATGCCCGTGTAGGCCGCCACGATGCCGTCGAATGGGATCACGGTGTCACCGTCCGCCCATGTGATGAGGGTTGGACAGGTGATCTCGGCCAATCGGTTACCTATCTCGAAGCGACGCATCTCGTCCATCATGCCCAGGTAACTTGCGTCGGACCAGCCGACACCGTCAGTCACCAGCTGGTCGAGGTAGCCAATATCCGTCGGCGGTGTGACGAAGCCGCCGAGAATGATGGCGCGCACACCGTCGTCGGAACCGCGAAGACCATTGATCGCCTCCACGACTTCGGTCGTCAGGTGGGCAGTGCCATGTGGCGATAGCGGATTGGCGAGGATCATCGACGTCAGGCGGTCACCGTGATCCAGGGCAAACCGATACGCCACGCCCGCGCCCATCGAGTGCGCCACGAAGGTGAAGCGTTCGAGACCGATCGTGTCGACAACGGCGGCCACGTCAGCCACGTACTGGGTGAACGTATGACCGTCATCGGTCGGATCGGAATCCCCAGTTCCCCGTAGGTCCAGTGCGTAGCAGGTGAACCGCGACAGATCGAGCCGATCAAGCATCGGCCGCCACCAGCGATGGCTGCTGATGAACCCGCCCAACAACACCACCGGCTCGGGCCCGGAGCCATGCTTGAGGAAATGGACCCGGGTTCCTCCGGTCTCAACGTGTGTCATCGCTTCGCTGCTCCTTCGTGCTGCCAGATGTGCCCGAGCGCCCTTGTGTTCGAAACCGACTCTTTAGCACACCGCACTCAACTTCACTGGGCTACCGGCGCGTCTACGCCTACGAGCCGTTCGGAAAGCGCTTGGAGCTTCTTCAACCAGCGTCGCAGTAGCCGATCGGCTTGCGGTACACCACGCTGACCGAGAGACGCGGTTCTTCGCCCAGCGAGAGCTACCTCTCTCGACGCTACTGTTTCGGCCCGTTCCGGCGGCGACACAGTTGGCATTGCCGACTCGCCGATCAAGCAGGCGCAGGGCCCACACAAGCACATGAGTCCACTATGGACTATCCGCAAAGAGTCCGCACCAGCTTCATGAACTGTCAAAGACGCCCAACTGCCCCCAACCGTAATGCCCCAGTTCACAAGAGGTTTTACACGATTGCCAATCACGCCAAAGCAACCCCGGAGCCAGATGCCCACGGTTTTCCGGACACCGATTCTGAGGCGATGATCGTCTTGGAGAGGAGTCCTGGATGCCTGCTGCGAAGCCGCCGGGGTTTCGGCGTCGTGCTGTGGAGTTGGCTCGGCTTCGGGAGAAGCCGGTGGCGCAGATCGCGAGGGATCTGCAGATCAGTGAGTCGTGTCTGCGCCGCTGGATGGATCAGTCCGATGTCGATGAGGGGCATAAGCCGGGGCTGAGCACCGATGAGCGCAAGGAGCTGGCCGAGTTGCGGCGCAGGAATCGGGTGCTGGAGATGGAGATCGAGATCCTGAAACGGGCCAGCGCCTACTTCGCCAGGGAGAACGTGCTCCCAAAATAGGGTTCCGGCTCGTCCACGAGCTCGCCGCGCAGGGCTTGCCTGCCGCGGTGACGTGCCGGGTTCTGCAGGTGTCCCGCTCGGGCTACTACGACTGGGCCTCCCGCCGCCCGTCGGCCCGTGACAACGAGGATGCGTATCTGCTGGATGTGATCATCGACGTGCATCGCGCGGCCCGCGGCACCTACGGGGCGCGGCGGGTGCACGCCGAACTCACCCTCGGCCGGCGGCTGAGCGTCGGCCGGGGCCGGGTGGAGCGGTTGATGCGCTGCCACCGGCTGGCCGGGGTGCACCGGCGCCGCTGGCGGCATCCGCACCCGGCGCTGGCGACCTGGCCCGACCGGGTGCAGCGCCGCTTCGTCGCCGACGCCCCGGACCGGCTCTGGGTCACCGACATCACCCAACACCGCACCGCCGAGGGCTGGGTCTATGCCACGGTCGTGCTCGACGTGTTCTCCCGACGGGTCGTGGGCTGGTCGATCGCCGACCACCTCCGCACCGAACTGGTCATCGACGCCCTGGACATGGCCCGCTGGCGCCGCAAACCGGCCGTCACCATCGTGCACTCCGACCGCGGCACCCAGTACACCTCGTGGCTGTTCGGCACCAGGCTGCGCGAAGCCGGGCTGATGGGCTCGATGGGCAAAGTCGCCTGCGCCTACGACAACAGCCTCATGGAGTCCTTCTTCGGCTCCCTGCAGATCGAACTCCTCGACCGCCGCAACTGGCCGACCCGCGCCGACCTGGCCAACGCGATCTTCGAATGGATCGAAGCCTTCTACAACCCGCTCCGCCGACACTCCGCCCTCGACTAC
>JALZDV010000085.1 GCA_030862345.1 Actinomycetota bacterium
CCGTTGGTGAGAATGAGTGGCTTGATGCAGTCGTCAAGCTTGGCCGAGAAAATGTGGTAGCCCTCGGCGATGTGCTCGAGCGGAATGCGGTGGGTCACGATGTCGCTCGGCTTGAGGTAGCCGTTGCGCACGTGCTCGAACAGCCGCGGCCACTGACGCTTGACCGGGCACTGATTCATCCGCAGCGTGAGGCCCTTGTTCATGGCGTCCCCGAACTTGACGGCGCTGAACATCGGCCCGTATGCCCCGACGACGGAAACGGTGCCGCCCTTGCGCACCGAGTCGATGGCCCAGTTGAGCGCCACCGGCGAGCCGCCCTGCAACTTCAGCTTGGCTGAGGTGACGTGCTGGATCAGATTGCCGTCTGCTTCGGCCCCCACCGCGTCGATGGCGACGTCGGCACCCAGGTGGTCGGTGATCTTCTTCATGTGTACGACGATGTCGTCGTACTCGGTGAAGTTGTATGTCTCGGCGTGGGCGAACGTACGAGCCTTCTCCAGCCGGTACTCGAGGTGGTCAATCACGATGACTCGCCCGGCACCCATCAGCCAGGCGGACTTGGCGGCGAACAATCCGACCGGACCGGCCCCGAACACCACCACGACGTCGCCTTCGACGATGTCGCCGAGTTGCGCCCCGAAGTAGCCGGTGGGCAGCGCATCGGTGAGCAGCACCGCGTCCTCGTCCTCCATCCACTGCGGGATGATCGTCGGTCCCACGTCAGCGAAGGGCACGCGTACGAACTCGGCTTGCCCTCCGTCATAACCCCCGCAGGTGTGCGAGTAACCGTAGATGCCGCCGACGGCGGTGGCGTTGGGGTTGACGTTGTGGCAGTTGGAGTACAGGCCCCGCGCGCAGAAGAAGCACGATCCGCAGAAGATGTTGAAGGGCACCATGACTCGGTCACCGCGTTTGAGATTCTGCACAGACGAGCCGATCTCTTGCACCTCACCGATGAACTCGTGGCCGAAGGTCATTCCCACTCGGGTGTCGGGCATCATCCCGTGATAGATGTGCAGGTCGGAACCGCAGATCGCGCCCATCGTCACACGGACAATTGCGTCATTAGGATGTTCGATCGGGGGGATGTCCTTCTCCTCGACCCGGATCTTGTACGGCCCTCGATAGACCATTGCTCGCATCGATGCCTCCTTCGCCCAGTCGCAATCCGGCCAAGTTCCCGGCCATCGGCGGGGCTAAACGCGAGGGAATCAGAGGGCGCCAGTTAGATCGGGCGGAAGACCAGCGTGCCGTTGTGGCCTCCGAAGGCGAACGAGTTCGACAAGGCGGGGCCGGGGTCCCACGGCCGCGGCTCGAGCACCACATCGATGTCGAGGTCCGCGTCGAGTTCGGTGACGTGCATCGTGGGCGGAATTTCCCGATGCCGGTAGGTCAGCGCGACTGCGGCCGCCTCGACCGCGCCGGCGGCGCCGAGCGAATGCCCGGTGACGCCCTTGATAGACGTGACCGCCGGACGGCTCGAGCCGAATACGTCCTTGACGGCAATGGCCTCGGCCGCGTCGTTCAGTTGCGTCGACGTGCCGTGTGCGTTGACGTGGGACACCTCGTCCGCGCTGGTGCCAGCGTCGTCGAGCGCGGCCTTCATGCAAGCGATCGCGCCAGCACCGTTCGGTGCAGGCGCAGTGATGTGGTGCGCATCCGCGGTCGAGCCGGTACCAGCTATCTCGGCATAGATCGTCGCCCCTCGGGCCTTGGCTGCCTCGTACTCCTCTAGCACCAGGACGGCTGCTGCCTCGGCCGAGCAGAATCCGTCCCGCGCGACGTCGAAGGGCCGCGAAACCCCGCTGGGCGAGAGCGCCTTCATGTTCATGAATCCGTTGTTGAAGATCGGGGTCTGGCAAGACTCGCTGCCGCCGGCCAGAACCACATCGGCCCTTCCGGAGGCGACCAACCGGGCTCCATGGCTGACCGCGTGGGTCCCTGCTGCACACGCCGTGGTGATCGTCTCGACCGGACCGGTGAATCCACTGCGCATGGAGACGTTCGCCGCGGCAGCATTAGGCATCACCATCGGGACAACCAGGGGCGAGACGTGCTTGTCACCCTTGGTCATCAGCACCTCGGCATTTGCCTCCCAGGCATATGCCCCGCCTATGCCGGTCCCCATCATCACGCCGCAGCGATGTGGCTCGTACGGGAAGTCCTCGTCTATCCCTGCATCGTCGCGGGCCAGTGCCGCTGCCGCGATGGCGAGTTGGGCGAAGCGGTCGATCCGGCGCACCTCGACATGCTTGAGTCCCCATTTCGCCGCATCGAAGTCAGAGATGTTTCTGTGGGTCCCCGGCTGAGCCGGCTTCGACAGGCCCGCCCAGAACGCATCAGCCCCGACTCCACACGGCGCCAGCACGCCCACACCGGTGATGACGACTCGGCGACCATCGCGTGCCTCGATCATTTCGTTCTCCCTGCTCGCCTAGCTGGGGCAGCCCGTCTCGGCTGGCCCGTACATCGATCCTGTCACGCGGGAGCCGGGATGGCTCCGGTGTGGTGTATGACACCTACGCTACGACCGCATGGCGATAGAAGTGGGACTGACGGGATCGGGTTCCTTCACGGTCGGCGACGCGGACACTGCCGCCGCGCTGGGCAGCGGAGACGTACCGGTATTGGCCACGCCGCGCCTGATCGCTTGGTCCGAAGCGGTCACCGTACGCGCGCTCGGCGGGCATATCGCCGACCAGGCCACGACGGTCGGCACGCGCGTGGAACTCGACCATCTCGGCGCGACCACAGTCGGCACCGACGTCACGATCGACGTCGTCCTGTCGGCGGTGGATGGCAGAAAACTGCGCTTCGACGTTCATGCCTGGCAGGACGAGAGCGTCACCGTCGGACGCGGCTCGGTGTCGCGAGTTCTGGTCGATCGGGAGCGCTTCCTCGGTCGTCTGCGCAGAGCCGACTGACCCCTGATCGGTAGGCTAGGCCAGCTTCCGCAGCGCCCGTAGCTCAGTGGATAGAGCAGGTGCCTTCTAAGCACTTGGTCGAGGGTTCGACCCCCTCCGGGCGCGCTCTGAGGCTCCTGCCCGGGACCGTTCCGAGCCAGGCGGGACCCTTGTCTTCCCCGACGCGCAGCGACATCCTCGACCAAGGAACATCCGAGGGGTTGGCGATGAAATGCTGTGAAGGGCCACCGATTACTCATCATATGGACTCTCGTCTTACCGAGTCTCGCGTTGCTGGTCACGAGCTGCGGCTCTGCAATAGACCAGGATGAGGGCACGGCCACAGACGCTTCCCCGACGACGGGCTTGGCGGCGCCAACCGTAGCTGACCCCGAATTGGTCGGCGAATGGGAACGATTCCAGGAATGCCACGAGCTCGTAGACGCCCTCACCGAGGCCGGGTTGGAAAATGCCGTGCTGGAGAGCATTGCAGGCGACGGCTGGATCCCCGGCGTTTCGACGCCGGGCCAGATCCAAGACCCCACTCAACCTTGCATAGGTGCGGTAGGCCGGATGCATTCCCATTTCTTCACTGCGGATGGCGAGTTCGGTTCACGCGACGCGAATGGTCAGCAGGTGGATGATGGTCACTACGAAGTGGTCGACGACGGCACGATGGTGATCACCTCAGTGACGTTTCACTACACGATCAACAACGACACGATCGCCTTCGATCCCGTGATCCCTGACTGTGCCCCCACATGCTTCGAGGCTCAGTGGAGCGTGGCAGTCGCCTACCCGGGCTACACGTGGACCCGGGTCGCCTGACCCAGAAAGTCTCAGAGACCGTAGGTCTCCAACAGCCGGAGCCAGACCTCGCTGATGGTCGGGTAGGACGGCACGGCGTGCCACAGCCGGTCGATCGTGACCTCTCCGACGATGGCCACGGTCGCGGAGTGCAACAGCTCCTGCACTCCGGGGCCGACGAAGGTGGCCCCGGCCAGGACTCGGCGGTCCTCGTCGACGACGATCTTCGCCGTACCCCGGTAGTCGTCCGCGTAGAGCGATCCGCCGGCGACGTCGCCGATCTCGTAGCTGACGGCTCGGACTCTCAGACCGTCGTTGCGGGCCTCCTCCTCCGTACGGCCCACAGAGGCGACGGTCGGGCTGCTGAAGACGACGCTGGGCGTCGCTGCGTGGTCGGCGGTGGCCGACGTCAGTTCCCAGCTAGCCCCATCGACCTGCTCGCCGCGAGCGCGAGCCGCGATCGCCGAGCCGCACGCTCGCGCCTGGTACTTGCCCATATGGGTGAGCAGGCGTCGGCCGTTGACATCACCCGTGGCGTACAGCCAGCCACCGTCCACACCGGTCACCCGGCACGTGTCATCGACCTCGAGGGAGTCGCCAGGTTTCAGGCCGATGGTCTCCAGCCCCAAATCGGAGGTGTCGGCCGTACGGCCGGTCGCCACGAGCACCTGGTCGCCATCGACGGTCTCGCTGCCGAAGTGCACCGTCACGGTGTCACCGCTTCGGCTGACCCGGTTGACCTCGACCTCGGTACGGAGGTCCACCCCCATGTCGCGGAGCCCGGCAGCGACGAGGTCGCCGGCGAAGGGCTCCAGTGTGCGCAGCAGGCGCGGACCGCGGGCCAGCAAGACCACCTCAGAACCCAGGCCGCGCCAGGCGGTCGCCATTTCAACTGCGACGACCCCACCGCCGATCACGAGAAGCCGCCGTGGGACTTCCTTGGCCGACGTTGCTTCACGACTGGTCCACGGTTGGGCCTGAGCCAGCCCCTCGATGGGCGGAAGCATGGCGTGCGAGCCGGTGGAGGCAACCACCGCGTGCCGCGCGGCCAGGGTGATCCGCCCACCGTTGTCGGTCAACTCGACTTCGACCCGCTTGGGTGCGGCCAGCCGTCCGATGCCCCGGAACAACGTGATACCGGCACTGACGGCCCACTCCGCCTGGCTGTCATCGGACCAGTTATGGGTGAAACCGTTGCGGCGTTCCAGCGTCTTCGCCACGTCCTGCGCACCGGTCACCGCCTCGGTGGCACCGGGCACCGCGCGCGCCTCGCTCAGGATCTCGGTTGCCCGCAGGAGCGCCTTGCTCGGCATGCAGGCCCAGTAGGAGCACTCGCCACCGATCAGATCCGATTCGACGAGTGCAGCGGTCAGTCCAGCCTTCACCACCCGATCCGCGGCGTTCTCTCCGACCGCGCCCGCGCCGATGACGATGACGTCGTAATCGTGCGTTTCCGGCATTACGCTCCCTCATCGGCGGCACCGTGACCTGCGGTAATCGTGCACTGGAACAGGCGCGGATTGGGGCTGGTCAGCGAAATGTCACCCGCGGAGTACGCCGAGGCGCTCGGCAGTTTCGCGAGCGGCGTCACGTTGCTCACCCTGCGGGAGGACCTCGACGACATCGGTACGACCGTGACGGCGTTCATGGCGGTATCCGCCGATCCCCCGCTCGTCGCCGTCGGACTGACCGCAGATTCCTACGTTCTCGAGGCGATGGACGTGGCTGGGACTTGTGCCATCACGATCCTGGCCGCCGACCAATCGGTGTTGGCCAGCCGATTCTCCACTGCTGCTAGGCCGAGTGCCCGATTGCTGCTCGACGACGTGCCGCACGAACGCGCGACGAACAGCGGGGCCCTCGTCGTGACGAAAGGGCTCGCGGCGCTGGACTGCGGTGTCCACTCGACCTTCGACGCCGGTGATCATGTGCTGGTCATCCTGCGAATCATGGAGGTGCTGTATGTCGCTGAGCACCGGCAACCGCTGATCCGGCACCGCAGCCGTTACCGCCACGAACTCTGACGGGCGGGCATCCGGATCCTCGCCAATGCTCCAAAGATCACCCGGCGGGACTATCCTATCGAGACGTTGACGACCTGATCGGTGCGCGCATCTTCAGGAGACGCGATGAACGGTCAGCGGGGAGCGGCACGCAGGCTGGAACCAGGTCTGTGCGCGGTTCTCGGCGTGCGGGAACTGCCGGTCCGCCTGGTGGCATGGGACGGCTCGGCCACCGGCCCCTCGAATGCACCACGCCTCGTCCTGCGCTCGCGCCGCGCAGTGCGGCGTCTGCTCTGGGCGCCCGGGGAACTTGGACTGGGCCGGGCGTACGTCGCTGGGGACTTGGACGTCGACGGTGACCTGTACGCAGTCCTCGGCGCACTCCAATCCGCGCCACGGCTGGTGGAGCAAGAACCACTCAGCTGGGGTCAGCGCGGACGCCTGCTCGCAACGGTCGCGCGACTCGGCGCCCTGGGAAGCAACCCAGAGCCTCCGCCGGAGGAGGTCCGGCTGACCGGCAGGCAGCACGAGGCCAACCGGGACCGGCGCGCGGTATCCCATCACTACGACGTGGGCAACGAGTTCTATCGGCTGGTGCTGGGGCCGACGATGCTCTATTCGTGTGCGTACTTCGAGCCGGCGACACTCGGCTTGGACGACGCGCAGAGGGCCAAGCTGGACCTGATCGCGACCAAGCTCGAACTGGCACCCGGGCAACGGTTGCTCGACGTTGGCTGCGGTTGGGGCTCGATGGCGATCCACGCCGCAGAGCAGTACGGAGTGGACGTGGTCGGGATCACCCTGTCCCGCGAACAGGCGGAACGTGCCGCCAAGCGCGTCGCCGAAGCCGGCCTGAGCGACCAGGTCGAAATAAGGATCCAGGATTACCGCGACGTCGATGACGGCCCGTTCGACGCGATTTCGTCCATTGGAATGTCCGAGCATGTGGGCAGCGCGAACATGGACACATACGCCCACTGCATGTACGACCTGCTGCGGCCTGGCGGGAAGTTCCTCAACCAGGCGATCGCCTGGTCCGGCGGGGAGACGCAGTGGGACGGGAAGACATTCATCGCTCGATACGTGTTTCCGGACGGCGAGCTACTCCCCCTGGGCACGACCGTGGGCGTATTCGAGAACAACGGGCTGGAAGTAGTGGGGGTGCAGGCCCTGCGGCCGCATTACGGGCGAACGTTGCGAGCGTGGGTGCAGCGGTTGGAGGAGAACTGGTCGGAGGCGGTCCGGCTCACGAGCGAAGGCCGCGCTCGGGTGTGGCGGCTCTACATGGCCGGATCGGCGATGTCCTTCGAGAACGGGACGCTGGGCGTCAACCAGGTACTTGCCGTGCGTCCGGACGTGACCAGCATCCGGACGTGACCAGACCGGTCGGTTAGCAACCGGAGTCCGGTCGGCAACACCCACCATCCCGTCGTTGCTGCAGGACTAAATGCGCGCCCCCGGAGTACGCAGCCACACCGACCATGGCTCGATGCTCTTGATCGTCAGTAGGTCGTCCACCCACGGATCATCCTCAAGCCGAGAACGGATCAGCGCCTCGGTCGCCACGTCCATGACGAGCAGGCTGTCCTCGCCATCCCCTGTCCCCACCGGCCCGCCAAGGATGACGACGCCGTCGGCAACAAGCTCATCCATAAAGGCGGCGTGCTCATCCCAGCCGTCCTGCTCCCGTCGCGCCCGCGCGTGATCCCACGCAGCGCCACGCGCGAGCCTGACGAGAAAGTAGTCCGTCACGCGGCCAGGCTAGTGTCCTCCTCCGACCCTGCTGGTTAGCGCCCGAAGTGGGCCGCAGCATTGTGCTGGTCGGCGTCCGGCCTCGAAGCCGCCGACAGATCGCGCCGGAGAGGGTGTATCGGATGGAATATTGCTGATCGGGACGGGGAGGCGGATGCACAGTCACATCCAGCGTCGTCGCCGGGTCGCGCGTGGCAGGGCGATCGTGGGGGCCGTCCTGCTCACCGTCGTCCTGGCAACGCTCGGCCTGCACCCCGAATCGACTGCGCCGACGGCGCGAGCCGCCGTCGCGGCCTCGGACGACCCGGTGGTCCCCGCAGTTCCCGTCCCCGCGATTCCCGTGGTGCCGGCAGTTCCCACTGCCACGAACGTCTCGGATGTTCGCACGGAGCGCCCGATTCAGCCGCCCCCTCTGCAGGCAGCCTCGCTGCCGAGATCGGCGCCGCTGCGGCTGTCCGTCCCGGCGATCGGCGTGAATACCGGCCTCATGGAACTCGGCCTCACCGTTAACGGCAAACTCGAGGTACCGCCGGCAGGCTTCCCCGCAGGGTGGTTCACCGGTGGATCAACACCGGGTGAGGTCGGCCCGGCCGTCATCGCCGGCCATGTCGACTGGGGAGGACAGCCGGGAGTCTTCTATGACTTGCGCAATCTCACCCCGGGCGATGAAGTCGCGGTCGAAAGAGCGGACGGCAGCACCGCAGTTTTCCGGGTCACGCAGGTCGAGCACTTCCCGAAGGATGCTTTCCCGACCGACCTGGTGTACGGCGACATCCCCTTCGCCGGGCTCCGCTTGATCACCTGCGGTGGAGCATTCAACGCTCAGTCAGGCCACTACGTCGACAACGTCGTTGCCTTCGCGGAACTGGTCCGGTTCACCTGAGGGCTACAGGCCGAGGTCGCGGGCGATCAGCATCCGCTGAACCTCCGAGGTGCCCTCGCCGATCTCGAGGATCTTGGAATCCCGCCACATGCGCGCGACCGGGAACTCGTTCTTGAAGCCGTACCCCCCATGAACCAGCGTCGCCTCGCGGGCATTGGTGACGGCGATCTCCGATGAGTACAGCTTTGCCATGGCGGCCTCCCGCTTGAACGGCTCGCCACGCAGCATCTTCTCCGCTGCGCGGTAGTAGGCCATCCGTGCAGTGAAGGCACGGGTTTCCATATCGGCGATCTTGAAGGCGATCGCCTGATGCGATCCGATCGGCTTGCCGAACGCTTTGCGCTGCCCGGCATACTTCACCGACTAGTCCACGCAGCCCTGCGCGAGGCCGTCGGACAGCGCCGAGATGGCGATCCGGCCCTCGTCCAAAATGGAGAGGAACTGCGCGTACCCACGTCCCCGTCCGCCAACGAGATTCTCCGCCGGCACCCGGCAGTCGGCGAACGACAACTCGCGGGTGTCGGAGGCATTCCAGCCGACCTTGGAGTACTTGTTCGAGAAGCTGAAACCTGGTGTGCCGGAAGGCACCAGGATCGCCGAGATCTCCTTGCGGCCGTCCGCCTGCTTGCCAGTCACTGCCGTAACCGTCACCAGCCCGGTGATGTCGGTGCCGGAATTTGTGATGAAGGCCTTGCTGCCGTTGATCACCCAATGCCCGTCCTCGAGGATCGCGGTGGTCAGGGTGGCGCCGGCGTCTGACCCGCCTGCTGGTTCGGTCAGCCCGAAGGCGCCCAGCATCTCGCCGCTGCACAACCGTGGCAACCACTCCCGCTTCTGCTCCTCGGTGCCGAACCGGAAGATCGGCATGGCGCCCAACGAGACCCCGGCCTCCAGTGTGATCGCAACCGAGGAGTCCACTCGGGCAAGCTCTTCCAGCGCCAGGCACAGGGTGAAGTACGTGCCCCCCGAGCCGCCGTACTCCTCGGGAAAGGGCAGTCCGAACAGGCCGAGCTCGCCCATCTGCTTGACGATCTCGTAAGGGAACTCCTCCCTCTCGTAGAAGTCGGCAATCTGTGGCGCGACCACCTCGCGGGCGAACTCGCGCACCATCTTCTGCAGTTCCTGGCTCTCGTCGTCCAGTCGATAGTCGAGCATGTGCGTGGTTCCTCCGCGGCAATCAGGTCTCAGTCGAACTCAGGGCTTGTACGACGCGTGAGGGGCTCGGCCTCTTCAGCTTCTCGGCCATCCAGGTGCTGGTGTCCACCAAGGACCGCAGATCCACTCCGGTCGAGATGCCAAGGCCGTTGAGCATCCACACAAGATCCTCAGTCGCCAGGTTGCCGGTGGCGCTCTCGGCGTACGGACAGCCGCCCAGTCCCCCAGTGCTGGCATCGACCACGGTGACTCCCTCGCGCAGTGCGGCCAGCGTGTTGGAAAGCGCCTGCCCGTACGTGTCGTGGAAGTGCACCGCCAAGCTGTCTACCGACGTCCCGGCGGCGGCGAAACTATCGAGCACCGCAGCGACCCGGCCGGGCGTTGCCACCCCGATGGTGTCGCCCAGAGACAGTTCGGAGCAGCCCATCTCGAGCAGGGCTTGCCCGACCGACACGACCTGTTCGATCGGCACAGTGCCCTCCCATGGGTCACCGAAGCACATGCTCACATACCCTCGAACCCACAGACCGGCCGTGCGGGCTCGCCCGACAACCGGCTCGAACATGGCCAGCGACTCGGCCACGGTCCGGTTCAAATTCCGCCGAGCGAAGCTCTCGGTGGCGCTGGCGAAGACTGCGACATCGGTGATGCCCGCCGCCAGGGCCCGGTCGAGACCCCGCTCGTTCGGGACCAGCACGGGGTAGCGAACATCCGGAACCCGGTCCAGCGCCTCGATCAGCTCGGCAGCGTCGGCCAGCTGCGGCACCCACCTGGGATGCACGAACGACGTGGCCTCGATGATCTTCAGCCCCCCAGTGGCAAGGCGGGCCAGAAACTCGGCCTTGACCTTGACTGAGAGAGTCTCGGACTCGTTCTGCAGTCCGTCGCGTGCGCCGACCTCATAGATCGTGACTTCGGCCGGTAACCCCTCGGCCTTGATCGGAGCGATTTCAAGCATGGTCAGCTTCCTTGTCCGCTGGGGGCTCCTGGCGGTTGGGGCCAAAATCGCCGGGAGCCGGCACCGGGACCACCAGCGCCAGCTTCTCGTCCATGGCCACCTGCTGGCCTGCCTCGACCGACAACTCGGTGAGCACTCCATCCATCGGGGCGGTGAGCACGTGTTCCATTTTCATCGCCTCGACCACGATCAGCGGCTGCCCCTTGGCGACCGCATCACCCTTGGCGGCCCGGACCACGGTCACGCTTCCGGGCATGGGTGCGAGTACGGCACCGGTGGAACCCGCCGCGTCGTCGGAGTGCCGGGCCGCGGCCAGCGCATCGGTCTCCCGGATGGAGACCGCATGTCCGTCCAGACCGAACCAGGCCACGTCGCCGTCCTCGGCGTAGGCGTATCGGGACCGCCGACCCGCGACGGTGACGTGCAGGTACGCCCCGTCCCAGCGAGCCGAAGCCGGGACCGGGTCGGCGTCGTTGACGGCCACCTCCGCGGCGGCGGCCCGCCCGCGAACCCGAACCGTGACCGGCTCGTTTCCGGTCAACTGCATCCGCCAGCTCGCCCAGGCCGGCTCCCCCACCCGCCAGCCTCCGGGAAGGTCGAACGGGTCGACGATCTCCGAGGTCGGCTCCAGTTCCAACAGGCGCAGCAGGGCGGCCGCCGCGAGCACCTCCTGGTCGAAGGGCGGCGACCCGAGGCCCAAACCGCGTCGCTCGACCAGACCGGTGTCGAGGTCGCCGGTGATCACAGAGTGGTCGGCCAGCAGCGCGCGCAGATACCCGATGTTGGTCTGCAAGCCCAGGATGACGGTGTCGGCAAGTGCGCCGAGCAGCCGTCGCCGCGCGGCCTCCCGGTCGGGGCCCCAGGCGATCACCTTCGAGAGCATCGGGTCGTAGTCGGTTCCGACGACCGTCCCGAGGGACAGCGAGGAATCCACCCGCACGTGCTCCCCCACTGGCTCGTGCAGCTGTAGCACGCGCCCGGCCGACGGCAGGAAGCCGCGTACCGGATCCTCGGCGTAGACCCGCGCCTCGATCGCATGACCGGTCAGCGAGATGTCGGACTGCGCCAGCTCCAGGGGCTGGCCGGCGGCTACCCGGATCTGTGCCTCCACGAGGTCGATCCCGGTGATGAGTTCGGTGACCGGGTGCTCGACCTGCAGCCGGGTGTTCATCTCGAGGAAGAAGAACTCCCTCGGTTTGTCGGCATCGACAAGGAACTCGACAGTCCCTGCGCCGACGTACCCAACAACGCGCGCCGCCTCGACGGCCGCAGAGCCCATCGCCTCGCGCATGCCCGCGTCGAGCAGCGGCGACGGTGCCTCCTCGATGATCTTCTGATGCCGGCGCTGCAGGCTGCACTCGCGCTCGCCGAGGTGCAGGCCGGTGCCATGGCTGTCGGCCAGCACCTGGATCTCGATGTGCCGGGGGCGATCGACGTACCTCTCGACCAACAGCGCGTCGTCACCGAACGAGCTACGTGCCTCCCGCCGTGCGCCGGCGATCTCCTCGGCCAGATCGTCCGGATCGGCGACCCGGCGCATCCCCTTGCCGCCGCCGCCGGCGCTGGGCTTGAGCAGCACCGGGAAACCCACCTCATGCGAGGCGGCGATGATCGCGACGTCGTCCATCCCGACGTCGTGCCGTCCGGGTACGACCGGTACGCCAGCCGCCTGCACGGTCTGCTTGGCCCGGATCTTGTCTCCCATCGCCTCGATGGCCGACACCGGTGGTCCGATGAAGACGATCCCGGCCGCCTCGCAGGCCTGCGCGAAGGCGGGGTTCTCGGCGAGAAACCCGTATCCCGGGTGGATCGCCTGTGCGCCGGTACGCCGGGCCGCATCGAGAACCCGTTCGATATTCAGGTAACTATCTGCCGCAGCAGACCCCCCGAGTCGTACGGCGACGTCGGCGACCTGCGTATGCCTGGCGCCGGTGTCCGCATCGGAATAGACAGCTACCGAGCGAATCCCCAAGTCGCGCAGCGTCCGGGCCACGCGTACGGCGATCTCACCCCGGTTGGCGATCAGCACGGTGTCGAAGAGCGGAGCCTCCGACGACGAGTAGTCGCTGACTCTCATCCCCGGATCACATCCGGAAGACGCCGTAGCCGACGTCCTCGAGTGGTGCGTTGGCGCATGCGGACAGAGCCAGACCCAGGACCGTCCGGGTGTCACGTGGATCGATAACGCCGTCGTCCCACAGTCGCGCAGTCGCGTAATAGGGATGCCCCTGCGTTTCGTACTGTTCGCGAATCGGGTCCTTGAACGCCTCCTCCTCCTGGGGGCTCCACTCGGTACCGGCGGCCTCGAGCTGGTCTCGCCGGACCTGCGCCAACACTGAGGCCGCCTGCTCGCCGCCCATCACCGAGATCCGGGCATTCGGCCAGGTCCAGAGGAATCGGGGCGAGTATCCACGGCCGCACATGGCGTAGTTCCCAGCACCGAAGGACCCGCCGATGACGACAGTCAACTTGGGCACCCGCGCGCAGGCCACCGCGGTCACCATCTTGGCGCCTGCCTTGGCGATGCCCCCGGCCTCGTAGTCCCGGCCGACCATGAAGCCGGTGATGTTCTGCAGGAACAACAGCGGGATGCTGCGTCGGTCGCACAGCTGGATGAAGTGCGCCCCCTTCAGCGCGGACTCGGAGAACAGGATTCCGTTGTTGGCGAGGATCCCGACCGGATGACCGTGGATGCGGGCGAAGCCGGTGACCAGCGTCTGGCCGTACAGAGACTTGAACTCAGCGAAGCGGCTGCCATCGACGATTCGGGAGACGACCTCCCGCACGTCGTACGGGGTCCGGGTGTCCGTCGGCAGCACGCCCAGCAATTCGCCGGGGTCAGCTGTCGGTTCCTCGGTCGGCTGGACATTCCACGCCCCTTGGGTGCGCGGACCGAGCGTGCTGATGATCTGCCGGACGATCTGCAGCGCGTGCGCGTCGTCGTCAGCCAGGTGGTCGGTGACTCCGCTGGTCCGGCTGTGCAGGTCTCCACCGCCAAGTTCTTCAGCGGTCACGACTTCTCCGGTCGCCGCCTTCACCAGCGGCGGACCGCCCAGGAAGATCGTGCCCTGGTTGCGAACGATGACCGCCTCGTCGCTCATCGCCGGCATGTACGCACCGCCGGCCGTGCACGAACCCATGACGGCGGCGACCTGCGCAATGCCGGCCCGCGACATCATCGCCTGGTTGTAGCAGATCCGGCCGAAGTGCTCCCGGTCGGGGAACACCTCGTCCTGGCGCGGTAGGAAGGCGCCACCGGAGTCCACGAGGTAGATGCAGGGC
>JALZDV010000093.1 GCA_030862345.1 Actinomycetota bacterium
GTCCTGGCTCGACCAGCCGGACATGCTGGGAATCCGGCTCACCTTCCACTGGGGAGCCCAGCAGCGCTGGCTGCACGACGCAACCCTTGACTGGTTCTGGCCGGCTGCCGAGAAGGCGGGGATCCCGGTAGCGGTCTATCCACCCGGCGCCGTAGCCCGGATCGGTGAGATCGCGGCCGCCCATCCGGACCTCAAGCTGGTGATCGACCACTTCGCGATGCCCCTCGAGGCCCGCGACGATGCGCTCCTGCCGACCGCGGATTCACTCGTCGCCGTTGCTGATCGACCCAACATCTGCGTGAAGGCCTCGGCCTTGCCCAGCTACACCAACGACGAGTTCCCGTTTCCCCGTCTCCATGAGCCGATTCGGCGGGTTCTCGAGGCCTATGGACCGCGGCGGGTGTTCTGGGGCAGTGAGATGACCCGATTGCGGTGCTCGTACGCCGAAGCCGTGCGGCTGTTCACCGAGGAACTGGACTTTCTCACCGGGCAAGACCTGGCCTGGGTCATGGGCCGGGGAATCAGCGAGTGGTTGGGCTGGCCGCTGTCGCCGGCACTGGCGCAAAGCCCGACCACGGTCGGATCAGGAGGGGGCAGCACGTGATCATCACTGACGCACAAGCCCACATCTGGGCACCGGAGACACCCGATCGGCCCTGGCTGGACATCGGGCGGTCCTTCGCCCACGGGGACGAGTACACCGTCGACCAACTTCTCGGCGAAATGGAGGGCGCCGGGGTCGATCGGGCAGTCCTGGTGCCGCCTTCGTTCGAGGGGGATCGCAACGACGTCTGCCTGTCTGCGGCACAGGCCTACCCGGACAAGTTTGCGGTGATGGGCAGGATCACCCTTACCGATCCGGCCAGCCGGGGCACCCTGGCCGGCTTGCGAGACCAGCCAGGCATGCTCGGTCTGCGGGTCACCTTCAGCCGCGGCGAGGCCAGCACTTGGCTGCACGACGGCACCGCCGACTGGCTGTGGGGCGAAGCCGAAGCGGCCGGCGTCCCGTTGATGGTCTTCGCCCCGGGGCAACTGACCGAGATCGACAAGATTGCCAAGGACCACCCGGACCTGCGGCTGACGCTGGACCACCTTGCCATCCGGACCGACCTCAAGGACGAGCAGATCGACCCGGTCATCGACGACCTGGTCCGGCTTGCGGCCCGGGAGAACGTGGCAGTCAAGGCCACTTGCCTGCCCAGGAACACGACCGAGAGCTACCCGTTCCCCTCCATGCACAGCCGGATCGAGAAGGTCGTCGACGCATTCGGACCGCGGCGGGTGTTCTGGGGCAGCGACGTTACCGGCCTGCCGTGCAGTTACCGCGAAGTCGTCGAACTGTTCACCAAGGAGCTCACCTTCCTCTCCGAGCAAGACCTGGAATGGGTGATGGGCCGCGGGGTCAGCGAATGGCTCGGCTGGCCAGTCGGCGACGCATCGTCAGTAGACTGCAGACGATAGGAACCGACGCATGAGCCGCGGAGCCATCCAGACGATCGCCTCGGAAAGGCCTGGGCGCGACATCAGCGCGCCGTTGCTCGAGGTGTCTGACCTGAGTGTGGAATTCCGTACCTCGTACGGCCGGGTCAAGGCAGTGAACGGCCTGTCGTACTCCGTCGAGCGTGGCCAGACGTTGGCCATCCTGGGCGAATCCGGTTCCGGTAAGTCGGTGTCGGCCCGAGCCGTCATGGGGATCATCGAGTCGCCACCGGGATACGTCACCGGGGGACAGGTCCGCTTCGAGGGAGAGGACCTGCTCAAGCTTCCGGACAAGCAGATGCGCCGGATCCGCGGTGAGGAGATCTGTACCGTGTTCCAGGACGCACTCAGCGCCCTGAATCCCGTGTTCACGGTTGGCTTCCAAATCGCCGAGATGTTCCGCGCTCACCGTGGGCTCAGCCGCGCCGAGGGCATGAGCCGAGCCGCCGAGTTGATGGACCGGGTCAAGATCCCCAACGCCCGCGCCAGATTGACCGACTATCCGCACCAGTTCTCGGGCGGGATGCGGCAGCGGGTCATGATCGCCATGGCCTTGGCCAGCGATCCGGACCTGCTGGTCGCCGACGAGCCGACCACGGCCCTGGACGTGACGATCCAGGCACAGATCCTCGAGCTCGTCGCCGACATCCAGCAGAGACTGGGGC
>JALZDV010000094.1 GCA_030862345.1 Actinomycetota bacterium
GTAGTCCACCTCGTCCGGGTCACAGTTCGTGTCGAGGACTGCAACGACGGGGATGCCGAGCTTGCGTGCCTCGCCGACGGCGATGTGCTCCTTCTTGGTGTCCACGATCCACACCACGCTCGGGGTCTTGGCCATGTCCCGGATGCCGCCGAGGCTGCGCTCGAGCTTCGCCTTCTCCCGGGAAAGGCCCAGCGCTTCCTTCTTGCTCAGCGTGGCGGTGACACCGGTCTGCTCCATCGTCTCCAGCTCCTTGAGACGCTGCAGCCGGCCGTGCACTGTCTGGAAGTTGGTCAGCATTCCGCCCAGCCAACGCTGGTTGACGTACGGCATGCCCACCCGGTTGGCCTGTTCGGCGATCGCTTCCTGCGCCTGCTTCTTGGTGCCGACGAACAGCACCGTTCCTCCGTGAGCGACGGTCTGCTTGATGAAGTCATAGGCATCGTCGATGTAGGTCAGCGTCTGCTGCAGGTCGATGATGTAGATGCCGTTGCGCTCGGTGAAGATGAATCGCTTCATCTTCGGATTCCAGCGACGAGTCTGATGGCCGAAATGGACCCCTGCATCGAGCAGGTTTTTCATGCTGACGACAGCCACGGGCCGTCCTCTCACTTCTCGCGGCATCGCCGGTGTCCGACGAGGACGCTTCCTCGGTTGTCGCGACGCCCCGGGTCGGGGTGCCGCCCTGGTGACCAAGGAGCCCACGTTGACCCGACGGAGCCGGGACCGAGACGGGCTGCCTCCCATCTTCAGATGGGGCAGGTCACGCGAAGTCGGCCCGCCACAGGGCGGACCGCTGCGTCGAGTGTACGCAGGTACCGTCCACAGGCCGAAAACTCGGGGCGCTGCTTGCCCACAGGTGTACGGCACAGCGCCCAGCCGAAACTGGATTGGATGATTCTTGGTCGGTGCGATGCGGTGCGTTGGGCCGAGCGGCGATGCTGTTCCTGCTCGTTCCCCTCCTCTGGGGTGCACCCGGGAGTACCTCGGGTTCTGCCGCGGACTGGGTGGCGCCGCTGCCGGAGCCGCTCACTGTCACCAAGGCCTTCGATCCGCCGGAGACGCCGTACGGCAGCGGGCATCGCGGGGTAGATCTGGCCGCAAGCCCGGGCCAGGCGATTCGGGCCGCCGGGCCGGGAACGGTCGTCTATGCCGGGCCGCTGGCCGGCCGAGGGGTGGTCAGCCTTCAGCACGCCGACGGCCTGCGAACCACCTACGAACCGGTACAGGCCTCGCTGGCTTCGGGAGTCCAGGTCGGGCTCGGTCAGGTCATCGGCACGGTCCAGGCCGGGCACGCCGGATGCCCGGCAGCCGCCTGCCTGCATTGGGGGCTCAAGCGTGCAGAGGTCTACCTGGACCCGCTGCTGCTGCTGAGGCAGGGGCCGGTGCGCCTGCTCCCGCGGTACGGCGGCGCCGGCTCGATCTCGGCCCTGGATCCGGCGCTGCTCCTGCCCGCGTCGACGACGTTGAACGCGCTCTGGCTCGGGTCGGGGTTGTTGCCGCTGACCCCTCGTCCGCAGTCCAGCCGTCCCGTACTCATCCCCCCTGACCCCTCAGGTCAATTGCGTACCGAACGCCGGACATGTGCCACGCACAAGCGGTGCAAGACTCAGCGAGCGCGGTCCGGTCGGCTCAGGCGCGCGGGTGCGCCTGCCGATAGACCGCCTTGAGCCGTTCAGCGCTGACATGGGTGTAGATCTGCGTCGTCGCGAGACTCGCATGACCGAGCAGTTCTTGCACGCTGCGCAGATCCGCCCCACCCTCCAACACATGCGTCGCAGCGGTGTGTCGCAAGCCGTGTGGACCCATATTCGGCGCGCCGGGGACGGCGGCCACAGCGGCATGCACGATCCGTCCGGCTTCGCGCTGGCCGAGGCGGCGGCCTCTGCGGCCGAGAAGCAGTGCCGCACCGCTGTGCTCGGTGTGCAAGGTCTGTCGCCCGGCGCTGAGGTAGGCATTCAGCGAAGTCTGCGCGGGCAGACCGTACGGCGTGACGCGCTCCTTGCGCCCTTTGCCCAGGACCCGGAGTACTCGCCGACCGGGATCGATGTCGCCGAGATCGAGCCCGACCAGTTCGCTGACCCGGATCCCGCAGCCGTAGAGAAGTTCGACGACGAGCCGGTCGCGGTGGGCCAAAGCCTGGGCGACCGCGTCATCGGCTCGATCCGCCACTGAACCCGACCCTTCCACGCGGTCATCAGCGTGGTTCGTCGGGTGTGGATGATCCCCCTCGCTCGCTCCCGAGGACGCTTTGCCGGCCGCGTCCACTGCTGCCCTTGCCTGGTCGGCGGTCAGCACCGAGGGAAGCATCCGGTGCGGTCGGGGGCTGGCCAGCCGCAGCCCCGGATCGACCGGTATCCAGCCGGCCTTGCGGGCATGTGCAGTGAACGCACGGGCAGCCGCTGCCCTACGGGCCAGGGTGGCGCGTGCCGCGCCCAAGGTCTGCTGCTGGGCAAGCCAGCTGCGCAGCACGTTGAGGTCCAGGCCGCTGAGGTCCTGCTCGCCGTGCCGGCTGAGATGTTCCAGCAGGCCGCGGAGATCACCGCGATAGGCACGGATCGTGTGCGGTGACACCTCGCGGGTATGGCCGAGCGAGTCGAGGAAGTCCTCCAGTGCGGTCGCGAGCGCGGCGGGCAGCTCCGCACTGCCCCGCTGTACCCCAGAACCGCCCACGCGTCGACCGTTCGTGAGCAACCCGCGGTCGTCAAGCGCCCACGCCGGGGCAGAACCTTCCAGTGGCGCGGAGCACCCGTGGCCGGGGCCGGGTCACCTCCCGTCCGTACGCAGCAGTCGCCATGTCCCCTCGAAGCACTCCACGAGAGCCCTGGCCTCGAGGGCGGGAAGGGCGGAGAGGACGTCGAGCACGCTCAGGCCGGCTGCACGCGCGATCTGCTCGGGTAGCACCGGACGCCGGCTCGGCAACGCCTCCAACGTTCGGGATTGAGCGGCGGTCAAGGTGTCCCGGACGGTGTCGGTGCCGCGGACCAGCGGCGCGAGGTCGACGCCGAGCTGACCGATCTCCTCGATGACGTGCTCGGCGCAGGTCACCAGCCGAGCCTCGGTGTCACGCAGCAGGGCGTGCGTGCCTACCGACATCGCCGACGTGACAGGGCCCGGCACAGCCATGACCGGACGGCCCAGCTCGGCGGACCGCCCGGCTGTGTGCCGGGCC
Organism: Actinomycetota bacterium; assembly: GCA_030862345.1. Taxonomy (GTDB): domain Bacteria; phylum Actinomycetota; class Actinomycetes; order Mycobacteriales; family Geodermatophilaceae; genus JACCQS01. The sequence continues at coordinate 3,170 of JALZDV010000094.1, forward strand.
CCGGATCGGGCCGAGGCCTCGACCACGACACAGCCGGCACCGAGTGCTGCGATCAGCCGGTTCCGGATCAGGAATCGGTGTCGGTACGGGGCGCACCCAGGCGGCCACTCGCTGACCAGCAATCCGTTGGCGGTGATCCGATGGAACAGCGAGGCATGCGCGGCCGGATAGCTGCGATCGATTCCTCCTGCCAGAACCGCGACGGTTGCCGCACCGGCACTCAACGCTCCTCTGTGGGCGGCTGCGTCGATGCCGAACGCACCACCCGATACGACGGTCCAGCCACGCTCGGCAAGGTCGAAGCCGAGCTGTGCTGCCTGCTCTGCCCCGTAGGTGGTTGCCGCACGCGCACCGACGATGGCCACCGATCGCTCGGACAAGCCGACGAGGCTGCCCTCGCCGCGCACCCACAGGGCAAGCGGGGGCGCGAGACCCTCGACGCCCATGGCCGTGGCCACCTCCATGGGGTGCAGGACCTGGGTGGGCCAGTCCGGGTCGCCCGGCACGACGAGCCGGGCGCCGATGGTGCTTGCC
>JALZDV010000098.1 GCA_030862345.1 Actinomycetota bacterium
AGAAGACGCTGGTACCGGCCGACTTCTCCGGGCCCATCTGCTTCCACCAGTCGGCGCCGTTCAAGAGGATCGGCGGGACGCTGGCCAGCGTGCCGACGTTGTTGACCACCGTCGGGGAGCCGTACAAACCCGAGACGGCCGGAAAGGGCGGCTTGAGTCGTGGTTTGCCCCCGAAGCCCTCCAAGGAGTCCAGCAGCGCGGTCTCCTCGCCGCAGATGTAGGCGCCGGCACCTGGGTGCACCACCACGTCGAGCGCGTACCCGGACCGCAGCACATTATCGCCGAGATAGCCTGCGGCATAGGCCTCGTCGATCGCGGCCCGGACCCGACGCATCGCGTGGACGGCTTCACCTCGGATGTAGATGACGGCTAGGTGCGCGCGGATCGCGAAACTCGAGATGATGATGCCTTCGACCATCGAGTGCGGGTCGTTCATCATCTGGGGCAGGTCGCGGCAGGTGCCCGGCTCGCCCTCGTCGGCGTTGACGACGAGGTACTTGGGCTTCGTACCCGGACCGGTCGTCTCACCGGGCTTGGCCTGCGGGATGAAGCCCCACTTCGTGCCGGTCGGGAATCCGGCACCGCCACGTCCGCGCAGGTTCGAGTCCTTGATGACGGCGGTGATCTCGTCGGGCTGCATGGTCAGGGCCTTGCGCAGGGCACGGTATCCGTCGGCGCGTTCGTAGGCGGCGAGCGTCCACGACTCGGAGTCATTCCAACGGCGGCTTAGCACCGGGGTCAGGGGCATCGCTCAGGCATCCTTCCCGGCGGTTGACGACACGCCGCCCGCGGGGGGTGGAGCAGGCGGGCCTTCGCCGCGCTCGGCCGCCAGCCGAAGGCCGGCAAGGGTGGGCGCTCCGACCGCGGGTGCGCCCACGGCTGCCGCCGCACGCTCCGGGGCCGGAAAGCCGGCGATCTCTCGGGACATCTCCCGGAAGGTGCACAGCGGGGCACCTCTGCTGGGTTCCGGGCGACGGCCGGCCCGGAGAGCATCGACCAGCGCGGTGGTCGTCTCCACGGTCTCCTGGTCGAAGAACTCGTAGTTGACGGTCACCACCGGCGCGTAGTCACACGCCGCCAGGCACTCGGCGTGCTCGAGGGTGAACTGCCCGTCCGCGGTCGTCTGGTCATGTCCCACACCGAGTTCGGCCTGCAGGGCGGCATAGATTTCCTCGCCACCCAGGAAGCCGCATAGCGTGTTCGTACAGACGCTGATCAGGTACTCCCCGGCCGGGCGGCGCTTGAACATCGTGTAGAAGGTCACGACCGCGCCGACCTCGGCCTTGGTGAGGTTCAGTTCCTCGGCGCACAGCGCCACACCGGCCGAACTCACATACCCCTGCACCGACTGGACGAGGTGCAGCATCGGCAGCAGCGCGGAGCGAGGACGTGGATAGCGGGCGATGATCTCCCGCGCCTCGCGGCGGGTCTGCTCGGTCAGCGGCGGTATCCCTTCGGGCACGATCTCCTCGGTCAGCGAGATACCCAGGTCGCCGATGTCCACCGGGCTGCTGACCGCCCGCGCCGTACCGTCCCGCCCGTACGCCGCGCTTTGCCGGCCGGTCTGGCCGGCACCGCCGGACGTCATCGGTCCACACCGCCCATCACGGGGTCGATCGAGGCGATCGAGGCGATCACGTCGGCAATCAGCCCACCCTCGGACATCGCGGCAGTGGCCTGCAGATTGATGAAGCTGGGGTCCCGAACGTGTACCCGCCACGGGCGGGTTCCGCCGTCACTGACGACGTGGTAGCCCAGCTCACCCCGTGGGGATTCGATCGGGACGAACACCTGTCCGGCCGGAACCCGGAAGCCCTCGGTGACGAGCTTGAAGTGGTGGATCAGCGCTTCCATGGACTGGCCCATGATCTTGCTGACGTGCTCCAGTGAGTTACCCATGCCGTCCGGGCCGAGAGACAACTGCGCGGGCCAGGCGATCTTCTTGTCGGCCACCATGACCGGTCCCGGCTCGAGCCGGTCCAGGCACTGCTCGACGATCTTGAGGGACTCGGTCATCTCGGCGACCCGGACAAGGTAGCGGCCGAACGCGTCGGCGCTGGTCTCGACCGGTACGTCGAAGTCGTAGGTGTCGTATCCGCAATAGGGCTCGACCTTGCGCAGATCCCAGGGCAATCCGGCGGCCCGCAGTGGTGGGCCGGTCACCCCGAGGGCGACGCAGCCGGTCACGTCGAGGTAGCCGACGTTCTGCAGTCGGTTCTGCCATACCGGCTGCCCGGTGAGCAGGCGGTGGAAGCCCTCCAGCCGTTTCGGGAAGATCTTCAGGAAGTCGCGGATCGAGCCCTCTGCACCGACCGGAAGATCCTGGGCCAGCCCGCCCGGGCGGACGTAGGCGTGGTTCATCCGCAGCCCGGTGATCTCCTCGAGCAGGTCCAGGACCATCTCGCGCTCCCGGAATCCGTTGGTCATGGCCGTGAGCGCGCCCATCTCCATACCGGTGGTGGCCAGCCCGACCAGGTGGGAGCCGATCCGGTTGAGTTCCATGACCAGCACCCGGATGACCTCCGCCCGGGACGGCACCTCTATCCCCAACAGCTTCTCGACCGCCAGGCAGTAGGCGGTTTCGTTGAACAGCGGTGCGAGGTAGTCCATCCGGGTGACGAACGTCGTGCCCTGGGTCCAGTTGCGGTACTCGGTGTTCTTCTCGATCCCGGTGTGCAGATACCCGATGACGACTCGGGCCTTGGTGACCGTTTCCCCTTCGAGGTCCAGTACCAGGCGCAGCACGCCGTGCGTCGAGGGATGCTGCGGGCCCATGTTGACCACGAGGCGCTCCTCGGCGACCGGGTCCCCGGCGAAGGTGGAATCCCAGTCCCCGCCGGTCACGGTGTAGACGCGACCTTCGGTGGTGTCCCGTGACCCGGCGTACGGGTCGGTGGTGGCTGTCATCGGTAGCTCCTCCGCTCGTCGGGCGGCGGAATGGTCGCGCCCTTGTAGTCCACCGGCACCCCGCCGAGCGGGTAGTCCTTACGCTGCGGGAAACCGTCCCAGTCGTCGGGCATCAGGATGCGGGTGAGCCCCGGGTGGCCGGGAAAGTCGATCCCGAACATGTCCCAGGTCTCGCGCTCCTGCCAGTCGGCTGTGGGATAGACACCGGTGATCGACGGGATGCTGGCGTCTTCGAGGGGAACCGTCACTTCCAGGCGAATCCGCCGGCGATAGGTCATCGAGGTCACGTGGTAGACGACATGGAGCCGGTCCTGGGCCGGGCCACCGGAACCCAGGTAGTCCACCCCGGACACGCTGGACATCAGTTCGAACCGCAATGCGTCATGGTCACGCAATGCCTGACACAGTTTCACCAGCCGCTCGCGGGCCACGTAGATCGTCAGCTCGCCCCGGTCGACCACCACGCGCGATACCGTCGCCGCAAATCGCTTTGGTCCCAGCGCGAATTCGATCGCGTCCATGACATCGTCGAAGTACCCGCCGTACGGACGCTCGCTGCTGAGCAAAGTGACCAAGGAACCGGGTGCCACCCGGACGAGCCCGCCGAAGCCCGAGGTATCACCGGAGCCGCTGACTCCGAACATTCCGCGTTGTCGCTGCGCCTCGGGAGGCGTTCCGGGGACGGCGACGTAGCCGTGTTCGGTCCTTGTCCCCTGATCCTTGGTGGTCCGGTCTCCGGTCATTTCTTGGCTTTCACCAGAGCTCCGTGCGTGAGTTCGCCGCGCTGTACGGCCTGGGTGCGCTCCAACGCGTACTGGTCGTTGCGGTTCTGCTCGGCAGCCTCGATCCACTCCTTGCGCGCTGCCTTGTCGAACCGGATCGAGGAGGGCATCTCGGTCCAGATCTCCTGTGGGTTCTCGGCCAGCTGCTTGGCGCGCTTGGGCCCGAGCGGCTCGTGCTTGATCTTGTGGTGCAACTTGAGGATGGCGTCCATCAGCATCTCCGGGCGCGGAGGACAGCCGGGGAGATACATGTCGACCGGAACGATGTGATCGACGCCCTGCACGATCGAGTAGTTGTTGAACATCCCGCCCGAGCTCGCGCATACCCCCATCGCGAGAACCCACTTGGGCTCGGGCATCTGGTCATAGATCTGGCGCAGTACCGGGGCCATCTTCTGGCTCACCCGCCCGGCGACGATCATCAGATCGGCCTGCCGGGGGGAGGCCCGGAAGACCTCCATACCGAACCTGGCGAGGTCGTAGCGGCCGGCGCCGGTGGCCATCATCTCGATGGCGCAGCAGGCCAGGCCGAACGTGGCCGGCCACAATGATGCGGTCCGCGTCCAGTTGACCAGCTTCTCGACGTTGGTCAGCAGGAAACCGCTGGGGAGCTTCTCTTCTAGTCCCATGTCAGTCCCATTCCAGTCCGCCGCGGCGCCAGACGTATGCGTAGGCGATGAAGACGGTGCCGATGAACAGGACCATCTCGATCAGCCCGAACAGGCCGAGCGAATCGTTGGCCACGGCCCACGGGTAGAGGAAGATGATCTCGATGTCGAAGATGATGAACAGCATCGCGGTGAGGTAGTACTTCACCGGAAATCGCGCACCGCCCAGCGGCTGGTCGACCGGCTCGATGCCACATTCGTAGGCATCGAGTTTCGCCTTGTTGAAGCGGCGCGGGCCGATGAACGGCGCGGCTGTTACGGAGAACAAGGCGAAGGCCGCCGCCAGCGCGAACAACCCCACGATGGGTATGTAGGGGTTCAGCATGGGCGCAACCCTACGATGCCTCGGAAGCGCCTTCCCACGCGCCCTTTCATGCTGCGGGGGCCAAGCGGGTCAGCCCGTTGATCACCCGGTCCACAGTGTCCCCGCCGGGCTCGTCGGTGAGGTTGGCGAGCAGTTTCAGGACGAATTTCATCAGCAGCGGGCGGGGCAGCCCCTTGGTTGTGCACAGCCGCATGACCTCGGGGTGACCGATGAGCTTCACGAAGATGTTGCCGAGCCGGTAGTAGCCGCCGTAGGCGCCCTTGAGCGAGTCGATGTAGGCGCGCAGCGCCTGTTCCCGTTGCGGACCCGGCGGGCGGGCGAGACCCTGCACGGCGTGCTCGGCGGCCAGCCTCCCGGTCTCCATGGCGTAGGCGATGCCCTCACCGTTGAACGGGTTGATCGCGCCTGCGGCATCACCGACCAGCATCAGTCCCCGGGTGTACTGCGGGGTGCGGTTGAAGCCCATCGGGAGCCCGGCGCCACGTACCGGCCCGGTCGCGGTCTGCTCGGTGAGGGTCCATTGCGCCGGGACGTTGTCCAGCCAGCGCCTGAGCATCTCCCGGTAATCGGTGTTGCCGTACGCGGTCGAGGAGTTGAGTACGCCGAGACCGACGTTGACCGTGCCGTCGCCCATGCCGAAGATCCAGCCGTACCCGGGCAGCAGTCGTTCCCCGTCACGCAGCTCGAGCCAGGACTCGATGTAGTCGTCGTGGGTGCGCGGTGAGGTGAAGTAGCGCCGTACGGCGACGCCCATGGGTCGGTCCGTGCGACGGGTCAGCCCAAGGGACTTCCCGACCGTTCCGCTCATCCCCCCGGCATCGATGACCAATTGCCCGCGGTAGCTGACCGGGTTCCCGCCCTCGCCGCGGCCCTCGACACCGACAAGCCGACCGGCTCGGTCGAGGACCGCGGCCTCGACCTTGGTGCCCTCGACGAGTTGCGCACCGGCCTTCTGGGCATGCCGGGCGAGAAGCTCGTCGAAGTCCAGGCGCGGGCGGACCAGGCCGTAGTTGGGATAGCTGGCCAGCTCCGGCCAATCCAGTTCGAGGCGGTGGCCGCCGCCGTAGACCCGCAGGCCTCTGTGCCGGATCCAGCCGGCCTCCGGACCGGTGTCGATGCCCATGTCGATCAGCGGCTTCACACCGCGTGGGGTGAAGCCGTCGCCGCAAACCTTGTCGCGGGGAAAGGTCGCCTTCTCGAGCAGCAGAACAGCCACCCCGGCCTGCGCCAGCCAGTACGCCGTCGCCGAGCCGCCCGGGCCCGCGCCGACCACGATCACGTCCGCCTCGGCGGTCGTCGTGGCCGCAAC
>JALZDV010000124.1 GCA_030862345.1 Actinomycetota bacterium
CACCAGCCAGGCGAACAGGAAGGAACCGATCGGAGCGGCCAGGAAGGCCTGAGTGACGATTTCGGCGGCGGCCAATGGACCGTTGGCCCGATCCAGCTGATCCCGGCGCACAACTTGCGGCAGCATGGCCCGGGAGGCACTGTCGTAAACGGTCTCGGCGACTCCCAGGACGAACGTGATCACATACAGCAGCACGAGGCTCACCTGGTCGACGGCGATTGCAGCCACGAGTACGCCGACCACGCCGGTCCGGACGAGGTTGGCTGATGACATCGCCCGCCGTCGGTCCATCCGGTCCACCAGGACGCCCGCGGGGATCGCGAACAACAGCCAAGGCAGGAATGACAACGATGTCAATGCGCCGACGAGAACCGGATCGCGGGTCAACATGATTGCCAGCAGCGGGATGGCCGTGCGTACGATCCCGTCGCCGAGGTTCGAGACCGCGCTGGCTGCCAGCAGTCGCCAGAAGTTGCTGCCCAGCGGGTCCCTGCTGGCGTCGCATCCAGGTGGTCTTGGCCAGAACCGCCAGGTTCGGGTGGTGCGGCTCACCGGCGTTGCTGGGCAGCGGAGCCGGGTTCCAGCAGTGGCAGCAGGCGTGGATCGAGCGGGAACAGCGACACGTGGACCTCGACCCGCGAACTGTCCGCGGGAGTGGGTGCGCCCCCTTCGGTGGCCTCGGTACGGCGATAGCGTCCCAGCACTTCGGCGAGCTCATCTTTGAGCGCGACGGCTTCCTCGGCGGTCAACTGGAGGCGGCTGACCGTGTGCACCATCGCATCGCGCCACTCCACGGGGTGACGCGGCCACGTCCGCAGCGCGCCCATTAGCCGCCGGTGCGCGGCATCGAGGGTGTCCTGGATGACCATGTCCGCAGCGACCCGGACACCAGGATTGCGGACCATCTCGGGATCGTTGACGTCCCACCCGCCGGCAGCCGGTCGCCACCACCGCTCCCGGCCATTGCCGCCGGCCGACTCCTCGATGAATCCGTGCCGGGCCAGCTGACGCAGGTGGTAGCTGGTTGCGCCGCTGGATTCCGTCAGATCCTGCGCCAGCATGGTCGCCGTCGCCCGACCGCGGACCTCCAGCCGCTCTAGCAGTGCCAGCCGCAACGGATGGGTGAGGGCCTTGAGGGAGGTCGGGTCGAGCCTGCGCGGGGGCTCCGCTCGGGGCCCGGCTCCGGTCATCCCGCGACGATAGACCACAAAGAATTCTTTGCAAACAATGCTCTGCACTCTTCCGACGGCACCGGTGACGGCTCTGGCCAAACCCCGCCGGCTCGACAGTGTCCTATCCGTGAGATCAGCGGCTGAAGACTCAGCGCAGGGAGCGGTTGACCGCTGAGACGACCGCGTGCAGCGAGGCGGTGACGATGTTCGGGTCGATGCCCACGCCCCACAGGACCTGATCGCCGATCGCGCACTCCACGTAGGCGGCGGCCACCGCGTCACCACCTGAGGACAGCGCATGCTCGGCGTAATCCAACACCCGGACGTCGACGCCAAGTTCGGTGACTGCGTCGATGAAGGCTGCGATAGGTCCATTCCCGCGGCCGGTGATGGTCCTGGCAGCGCCATCGAAGACGATGTCGGCGGCGAGCTCGTCGTCGGAGTCGGCCTCGGCGGTATTGCGGTGAGCGTGCAGCACCAGCCGCCCCCAGGTGGCACCGGGATCGGGCAGGTACTCGACGCGGAACGCGGCCCACATGGCATCCGGGCTGACCTCGCCGCCCTCGCCCTCGGTAAAGGTCTGGATGACCCGGCTGAACTCGATCTGCAGGCGCCGCGGGAGGTCCAGGTGATGCTCGGTCTTCATGACATACGCGACGCCGCCCTTGCCGGACTGGCTGTTGACCCGGATCACTGCTTCATACGTCCGCCCGACGTCCTTCGGGTCGATCGGCAGATACGGTACGGCCCAAGTGATCTCGTCTACCGTACGGTCAACGGCCGCGGCATCGCGGGCCATCCAGTCGAAGCCCTTGTTGATCGCATCCTGATGCGAGCCGGAGAAGGCCGTATAGACCAAGTCCCCGCCGTACGGGTGCCGCTCATGGACCGGCAGTTGGTTGCAGTACTCGACCGTACGCCGCACCTCGTCGATGTCGGAGAAGTCGATCTTCGGGTCGATGCCCTGGCTGAACAGGTTCAGGCCCAGCGTTACCAGGCACACGTTCCCGGTCCGCTCCCCGTTTCCGAACAGGCAGCCTTCGATCCGGTCGGCACCGGCCTGGAACCCGAGTTCGGCGGCGGCCACGGCCGTACCTCGGTCGTTGTGTGGGTGCAGGGACAGCACTACGTTCTCCCGGTGCGCGAGGTGGTGGTGCATCCACTCGATCGAATCGGCGTAGACGTTCGGTGTGGCCATCTCCACGGTGGCCGGCAGGTTGATGATCACCGGTCGGTCGGATGAGGGCTCCCAGATGTCGTTGACTGCGTTGCAGACCTCAGCGGCGTACGGGAGTTCGGTCCCGGTGTAGGACTCCGGGGAGTACTCGAATCGGACGAAGGTGTCGCGCAGATACTCGGCATGTTTGAGGCACTGCTGCGCACCGTTACGGGCGATGTTGGTGATGCCGTCGGTGTCCAGGCCGAACACGACGCGACGTTGCAGGGTCGAGGTCGAGTTGTAGAGATGCACGATCGCCTCGCGGGCGCCCCGGATTGACTCGAAGGTTCGCTCGATCAGTTCGTCGCGGGCCTGGGTGAGCACCTGGATGGTGACGTCCTCCGGGATCGCATCGGTCTCGATGATCTGCCGGATGAAGTCGAAGTCGGTCTGGCTGGCGGCTGGGAAACCGACCTCGATCTCCTTGTAGCCCAAGCCAACCAGGAGTCGGAACATCCGGAGCTTGCGGGCCGGGGTCATCGGGTCGATCAGCGCCTGGTTGCCGTCCCGCAGGTCGACCGCACACCACAGCGGAGCCCGGTCGATGACGCGACCCGGCCAGCTTCGTTCCGGCAGGTTGATCCCGCCGTACGGAACGTACTTGTGGATCGGCATCCCCGATGGGCGCTGCCTGGCAGCATGATCGACAGCCGAAAGGTATCCGGCGGCGCGGCCGGCCGGTACGCCAACGGTGCTGGCGTCATAGACGGTACTGGGCACGGTCGGTGCTCCTA
>JALZDV010000143.1 GCA_030862345.1 Actinomycetota bacterium
CTCGATGATCGTGTCCTCGTAACCACCATCATCGCAGGTCAGCAGGGCATCTATCGCCATCTCACAGCCCGTGTCGCCCCACTACTCGCGGATTCGGGTCTGATCAATGCGGCGAGCTGCAGGAGTGGCATCGCTACGTACTCGAACTGGGAAATAACCTGCTCGCTGGGCACAAGAACTCGGAGCGCTAGAAAGTCGTCTGGCTTGGCCCGCTGATGACTTGTAGACGTCCCCCCTGACAAGGCGACCACTTCCGCACTGAACGCTTCAGAGGTTACAAGTCCGTACAGATGAGCCCGACTATTCACTCGACGACCGACCAACGGCAGAAACTCGGTCGAGCAGATAGTGCGACGGCCTGACGGCGGATCTATCAACCAGACGCGCCGGATGCGAGGATTGAGCTTCGATACCAGAACTGACTCTTGTTCAATCAGATACTTCCCGCTCTTGATCGAGTATCCGGACTCAAGACGAGGTAGCCGGTTGGCGTCGAACGCCGGTATGCTGCAGTGAGCGAACACCTCATCTGGGAACCTGCTTGGACGAATACTCTTCCGACGGATCTCAGCAACAGCTCCCAGGCGCCGAACCGACCAGCCATCAGGAATTCGACCGACCACCGACTCGACCCAGTCTACAGCATGATGTCCGGGGAAATGGTACCGGACGAACCAATGTCGGTAGAGCGCACCAGCCGCCTTTTCGAGGAGCGCGAGCCGCCGCCGGTTGTTGTCGATCAGCGTGTCGAATGTGTCGAGCACATCTCCTATTCGGGATTGTAGTTTGACCGACGGACTCGGTACCTGGATGAGCCGTAGGTTCTCTTGTGAGAGCTTCGGTGGGCAGCACCGGTCACCCGAGAACTGATATCTATTGCCTCGATCGCGTGCTTCAGGAAGCGCTGGTCCGCAACGCGCGGATTCGCGCGAAGAACATGCGCGTGGTTATTAACCCAGAACCGACCCTCGGCTGCGAACGCGATTGGCAGTTTTCGACTCCTAAGATTCTCACCATCTTCAGGTACTAGGAGAAAGCTACCATCGTAACGGTAGTCATCGACCCAGTCGATGATGCCCTGCGCACCGTAGTAGGGGAATTCTCCTTTGCGGCCCGCCCGCTCAATGCTACTCAAAGGAACCCGGTGGTTGTCGTGTAGTTCGATCAATTCGCCCAACGGTCGCGTTTGAAATCTCACTCCAAGAGCCCTTGCATGACGGCGTCGACCTGCGTGGTCAGATCGGCAGCTCTCGCGGAAAGGGTTGCGAACTCCTCGTACAGCGCGGCTATTTGTTCGACGAACTCCTCGTGGTCGTCACCGATCGCTGCGGTACCAACGTAGCGGCCGGGGTTGAGGCTCCAACCGTGAGACTCGATCTCGGCGATCGTCGCGACCTTGCACAGGCCGGGGACGTCGGCGTATTGATCCTCGGCGAAGTGCGTGGCCAGCAGCGGCACCGAGCCGGCTGTGTCCTCGACCGGCTCGCCGCGCCAGAGGCGCACGATGTTGGCCAGGAACTCAGTCTGGTCGGGCGTGAAGTCGCGATGTGCCCTGTCGACCTGGCGGAAAGTGTGGCGCGCGTCGATGAAGAGCACCTCGTCGCGCCGGGTTCCGGTCGCCTTGGATTTGTCGAAGAACCAGAGCGTGACGGGCAGCGTCACCGAGTAGAAGAAGTTCGAGCTGATCGCGACGACCACGTCGACGGTGCCGGTCTGGATCAGCTGACGGCGGATGTCCAGCTCGGTCGACCGGGCGTCGGCGGCCGAGTTGGCCATGACGAAGCCCGCTCGGCCGGTACCCTTCAGCGCCGACCAGAACAACTGGATCCATAGGTAGTTCGCATTGTCGGCGCGAGGCATGCCGAACGGGTAGCGCCGATCGCCGTCGAGCCGACTCTTGTCCACCTTGTCGACATTGAACGGCGGGTTCGCGAGGACGTAATCGAACCGGCCGACCGCCGAGAACGGGTCCTCGTAGTACGAGTTCGTCTCGATGATGTCGCCGCCCAGGCCGTGCAGGGCGAGGTTCATCTTGGCCAGCGGGAGCGTAGCCTCCTTCAGCTCGCAGCCGTAGAGCCCGAGCTCCGAGGCAGCGTCCCGCTTGTGCCGGTTCACGAACTTCGCAGAGTGCACGAACATCCCGCCTGATCCGCAGGCCGGATCGAGGATACGGCCGTGATAAGGCCCGATCACCTCCACGAGCAGGGACACGATCGAGGCCGGTGTGAAGAACTCGCCGCCACCTCTTCCCTCCTCCATGGCGAAGGCGGCAAGGAAGTACTCGTAGATCAGGCCGAACGCGTCACCCTCAACCGATCGGGTCAGCGGAGCGAGCAGCCGGATGAGCTCGACGAGCGTCGGCTTGCCGAGCCGGACGTAGACCATCGGCAGCACGCCAGCCAGCTCGTCGTTGTCCCGCTCGATCGCCCCCATGGCCCGGTTCAGCGCACTGCCGATGTCGATGCCCTCGGCGGCCAAAGCAATCGTCGACAGTCGAGCCTCATCCGTGAGGTACAGAACCCCACGCGCCTGGTAGTCCTCCGGGCCAGGCTTCCGTCGCCGACCTGCGCTCGCCTCGACCTCGTCGCGTGCGGCGTCGAATCGCTGCTCGGCGAAGGCCAGGAAGATCAGGCCGAGGACAGGGTCGCGGTACTGGTTGGCAGTGAGGTTCGAGTTGGCACGCAACTCGTCCGCCGCGTCCCATAGCCGCCGTCTGAGCTCTGCCAAGTCCGTCGCCACGGTCGGGGAGTGTGACAGGTGCACGGCCGTTGGGTTCGCCCGGCCAATGAGCGATTTCCAATCTACGGCCGCCCGGTCCGCATGCCCCGTCCTGCCACGGCCTTGGCCGGCTCGGGACGGACCAGCTGACCATCGGCAGTGGGTCGGTGATCCCTGCTCAAGCGACAGGGTCAGCGCCGTCGGCGTAGTTGCGGAGTGCGACGAGGAACGCCCTCAGGTCGGCCGGCCCGGCTACCGCCGTCGCATGGACCCGCTGCAGGTCGAGCCGCCCGTAGGCGTGGACCACGAGGTTGCGGAAGCCGGCCGCGCGGGCGAGCTGGTCGGCGAGATCCCGCGGGATGACCTGGGCGTCGGCCAGGCGCCGGAACGCGTCGGCGTAGGTCGGCGGGCTCCCCACTCCGAGACGCA
>JALZDV010000161.1 GCA_030862345.1 Actinomycetota bacterium
ACGTTGGCGGCGGTCTCCCAAGCGCTCGGCTGGCCACCAGACCACCTCGCGGCCATCGCGGACGGCCAGCGCCCGAACGACCCGGATGCCGGTGATCCAGTGCTTGCCGAGCTGGATGCCATCAAGGACGTGCTCACCGGCATCACCGCCCGCCTCGACACCATCGAGCGTCGGCTAACCGACGGAGGCGGATGACCCTGAGCCGGTTCACTCGGTCGACCAGGGCCTGCGTACGGGCCCGGACTTCCCGTGTCGCGGTGGTTGCCGTAGTCACGCAACAATCACAGCCTGTAACGAAAGCTCGTTCGATCCCGAACGGTGCCCGGAACAAGCCCAGATGGGAGACATCGGGGGGACATCGCGGACTTCGGGCTACACAACGGCCTACGGTGCCCTCGTGACTGTGCCAAGCGAGACCCGAACGCCGAACGTCGACCTGATGTCGCTGCGCGAGCAGGCTGGCCTGTCTCAGCAGGACCTCGCCGATGAACTCAATAGCCTGGCTGGCCGCAAGTACGGCAAGTATCCGAACATCACCAAGAAGACCGTTGGCCGCTGGGAACGGGGAGAGGTCGAATGGCCGCAGCCGTTCTATCGGCGGTTGCTGGCGGACTACTTCACGTGCGCGGTTGACGAACTCGGGTTCCGGCGCCCTCGACGGCTCAGCCCCACATCGGCCGCATGTTCCAGCGCCGAGCTGCTGACTCTCGTTGCTGCCCCAGGAACACTCGATCCCCGCGTGGAGCAGGACCAACGGCGTTGGCGCGAGACGCGCGAGATGTTAGGTGGCTACCGGCGCAGGTTGGCCGCAGTGGCTGAACAGCTCTACCCGGAGTTCGTTGTCCCTGGCCTGGAAAAAACGGGGATCATCGCCCACCCGTCCTGGCTTCCCGCGGAACCCGTGCCGCTCCGCTCGGTTGTTCTAGACCTGGATGAACACGTGGCCCCACCAGCGGTTACAGGGTCGGAGCGTGAGAGCGCGCAGGTTCGGCCGCTGGCATCGGCGGAGCAGCGGTACCAGCGATACAGCCACGCGATGCGGGACCTGGCCTCTCCGCGGCTGTTCGAGAATCGGCTGTGTTTCCGAGTGGTCGGTGTCAACTGGACGATGCCGGTGGCGCAGCTCCAGTTCGGAGCCATGTGCTTCTTCGACTCGATCGACACCAACGAGGCCCTCGCGCACGAGATGGCCCTGCATCACCTGAGCCGCGACAATCGTGGTGACGTGGCGGTTGGTCGCGCGTCGTGGCGACGGCTGGCCTTTCGTAAGTTGGTCGACGACCCCTTCGATCTTTCTCGCCGACCGGTTATGGGTGCAATCGGAACTCTGACAATCCGCGGCGGAGAAAGTCCAAGCATGGTTCTACACCAGCGGGATGGCGGTCGGGTGGCCGGCGGCGGCGGTATGGTGCACCTGTTGCCGGCGGGTATCTTCCAACCATCCAGTGTCCTTCCAGGGGCGATCGCGGCGGACTTTTCGATCTGGCGCAACATCCAACGTGAGTTCTCAGAGGAATTGCTTGGTAGCGCTGAGCACGACGGAAGCGGTCGACCAATCGATTACGCCGGGTTGGAGCCGTTCGTGACGATGGACCAGGCACTATTAGATGGGCGTGTACGCGTCTACTGCTTGGGGCTCACGCTTGATGCGTTGACCCTATGCGCTGACCTATTGACAGTTGCAGTATTCGAGCCGGAGCTGTACGACGAGCTTTTCTGCAACTCGGTGGACACCAACGACGAGGGAGCCATACCAGTCCGCGCAGTCCCGTTTGAGGGCCACACGATCGACCGGCTACGGGAGGCCGAGCAACTGTCGCCGGGGGCCGCAGCTGCGATTCACCTCGCGTGGAACCACCGGAAGGTTATCCTTGTCGACCATCCCGACGCGACGACGAACGCGGGCCAGTCCTCAGGTGTCAGCCCGTACATCAGCCCGCCCGCTAGCCCAAAGTTTGCCCGACCGCCAACCCAATCGTGAGCCCGACCACCGAACATGAGGCACACGTCTGATCGGTTCCGTGCGGGAAGCTGGTCGGTGCGTGGTCGTGACGGCGAGACGGAAGGAGGCGTCATGTTCTACGCCTTTGGATTCGAGCGAGCCAGCGTGGTGCTGGGCGAGTTGTACTTCGTCGACCCCAACCCGCTGCCGGGACAGGAGGGCGCCGAGCGTGGTGTCCGCCTTGAGGTACGGCTAGTCGAACCGGGGCAGCTGAAGGGTTCGATGTATTCGGCCCGGCCGATCGTGATCAACCGGCCCGTGTGGAGGGTTGACCTCTTGGAGTCGGTGGCCGGTCTGCCGGGCAGTTTGGACCGCGCTCACCATCACCCAGCCTTCCGGGAGTGGGAGCCGGGCCCGCGCCACTTCGTCGAGCAGCTGTCGGCCCGACCGCTTGAATGGGTGGGTGCTCGTCTGTCCGATCTCGATGCCCTCCTGGAACAGGCTGGCATGGCAGCGGCCGATGTCGGCACCGGCGATGCCGAGGCGCTCCGGCAGGCCGTTCCCGAGATCATGGACGTGCTGGGGCGGCTACTTGACCGGGTGAAGACCGGTCAGCTGGCACTTGCGCCGGGCGATGAGGAGCTGGCCAGTGCTCGAATCGGCTGGCTCTGATCTGTGCTGCGTTCTCGGCGGGCAATGATCGGACAGCAGCGCACTGGGTCCCGCCAGCTCGCGCTAGCCGTCCGTCTCAGTTTCCGTCTCAATTCACCCCGGTACAGCCCCACCACCGATGTGTCAGCCGTCGCTAGATCCGCAGGACAGCGAACACAGGAACGGTCACGAACGAGCAGGAATGGACCTCGAAAGCGCGTGAGGGTTCACGCCCTCCGTGGGTTCAAATCCCACCGCTACCGCCA
>JALZDV010000179.1 GCA_030862345.1 Actinomycetota bacterium
GGCGCACGACCCGAATGGCGCGGCCGGCTGAACGTGGGGCGCGAGGCTCGCCGCAACTACTGATCGAACCGTGCGCACAGCCGGGCACCGTCCTGTGTAGACCTCGTGCCCGGCCGAATGCGCGCACCGGGTCGGCGCCGGACTGGGAACGCCGACACCGCACGAGACGTTGATTGAGCGTGCATCGCTGGAACAACGGGCTGAAAACCGCGGTCCTTCTCGGCCTCATGGGTGCGCTGATTCTGCTGGTCGGCAGCTTCTTCGGTCGGTCCGGATTGATCATCGCCCTCGTTGTCGCACTGGGCATGAACGGCTATGCCTATTTCTTCTCTGACAAGCTGGCGCTGCGCGCGATGCGGGCGTATCCGGTCAGTGAGACACAGGCGCCGGGGCTGTATGCGATCGTCCGCGAGTTGGCCACCGAGGCGCATCAGCCCATGCCACGGCTCTATGTGAGCCCGACGAATCAGCCCAATGCCTTCGCCACGGGCCGAAATCCACGCAATGCGGCCGTCTGCGTGACGGAGGGCATCGTCGCGATCCTGGATCCGCAGGAACTGCGCGGTGTGCTTGCCCACGAGCTGTCCCATGTCTACAACCGTGACATCCTGATCTCCTCGGTCGCCGGAGCGATGGCCACCGTCATCACGTATCTGGCGCACATGGCGATGTTCAGCGCCATGTTCGGCGGCCGCGGTGACGACCGTGGAGGCGGGAACGCGCTGGGCAGTCTGCTGCTGGTCTTTCTTGGACCCATCGCTGCCGGACTGGTGCAGATGGCGGTCAGCCGCAGTCGGGAGTACCAGGCCGATGCCTCGGGCGCGGCGCTGTCTCAGGACCCGCTGGCACTGGCCCGGGCGCTGCGCAAGCTCGACCGGGGCACCAAGGCACTCCCACTCCCGCAGGAGGACCGGCTCGTCACCACCAGCCACCTCATGATCGCCAACCCGTTCCGGGCCGGCGGCATGGCGCAGATGTTCGCCACCCATCCGCCGATGGAGCACCGCATCGCGCGTCTGGAAGAGCTCGCCCGAGACCTCGGCCAGCTCTAACCGGTCGGACACCGCTCAGCGGTAGTTGGTGAACTGCAAGGCGACTCCGAAATCGCCGCCCTTGAGCAGCCCAATGACTTCCTGCAGGTGATCCTTCTTCTTGGCGCTGACCCGGAGTTGATCGCCCTGGATCTGGGCCTGGACTCCTTTCGGGCCCTCGTCCCGAATTGTCTTGGCGATCTTCTTGGCCTGCTCGCTGCTGATGCCCTGCGCGATTGTGCTGGCAATCCGGTAGGTCTTTCCGGACTGGGCGGGTTCGCCGACCTCGAGTGATTTCAGTGAGATGCCGCGCTTGATGAGTTTCTCTTTGAAGACCTCTACGGCAGCCAGCGCGCGCTCCTCGGTGTCGGCCTGGATCGTGACAGCGTTGTCACCGGCCCACTGGATGCTCGCATTCGCGCCGCGGAAGTCGAAGCGCTGGGCGACCTCCTTGGCGGTCTGGTTCAAGGCGTTGTCGATCTCCTGTCGCTCCACCTTGCTCACCACGTCGAACGACGGGTCGGCCACGATTGCCTCCTGGAAACTCTCGGCCCGTACCGGTCCGTACGGGGCAGGGATCACGGTGGGTGCAGAGTAGTTCGCAGCGGTCGTTACGCTCTTCTACCGGCACCCTGTCGGTGTCCACGGCAGCTTGCCCGAGCGGTCAAAGGGAACGGTCTGTAAAACCGTCGGCTTCGCCTACGTTGGTTCGAACCCAACAGCTGCCACTTCCATTCGCCGTCGTGCGCTGCTGACGAGACGGCCCGCTCAGAGCGTGGGGGCTTGGGCGCTGGCCACGGCCGTACGTTCCAGCAGCTCGCCGGCAAGGAACAGCCACCCGAAAGCGATCTGCACGTTGCGGGTACACCTCACCGTGACCTCGACCCCGGTAGTCGTGGCTGACCAGGAATCGAGCTCGGTACCGCCGTCGGCAAGGTAGTCGGCAACTGCAGCCGTCGCGGTCTGCTGGTCCAGCGGGAGCCCGGCGGAGATGCCGGCACCGGAGTAGGCGGCAGCCGGAGCCACCTCGTTGGCAGCAGCCAGCGCAGCGCCGTCGCAGACCGTCTGTACATCGACCTGCTCGAGAAAGGCATCCGAGGCGGCTATTCCGCCGAATGTCATGAGCGCCGCGATCAACCAGCAGAGCAGGACGAAGGGGAGCGACGAACCCTGGTCGGCTTCACCGGTAAGACGTTGCGGGCGTAGTGCCAGCGGGATCCAAGAGTGGCCCACGTCCGGACTCTACGGGTTGGACGTTTCGGTCGCCCGAACTGTCCAGAGACAGGTCAGTCTCAAAGTTGACGCAAGAGCTACTACGGACGGCAACCGATAAGATACGATCGGTAACGGTACGCCTCGGCGCGCCGACGAACGAAGGTGCTTTTCTCGCGGGTGGGTTGGCCTATGGACTGAGGCGACAGCCGGATCGGACGGGAATCACCCAGCCGGGTGCGCTCCCTTCCTCCCAGCTGTTAACCCTCCTCGTGGTTCCAACCGCTCAACGATCAGCCCGAACCGATGGTTACTGAAAGTGATGGAAGTGTCACAGAAAGAACACCGCAGACAGATCTCTGACCGGCATGGCAGGCTCGATGCATGTACTGGAGAGGGAGACACGTGAAGCCACACGTCCGGTGGGCGCAGGCGCTCGATCAGGCCCGGGCGACCTGGCGAGGCAACGGCCAAGCCGGCTTGGGACCAATCGAAGCGCTGAACGTTCCTTCTTCTTATCCGCTCTCTATTGAATTGACTGCGAGGAGTTCATCGTGAGTAGCACTGACACAACGCGTGGTGGTCGTTGGGGGCGTGGTGGTCGTTGGGGTCGTGGCGGCCGCTGGGGTTGCAGCTGAAGGTTCCCCGTCGCCCGGCCGCTTGGCCGCAGGCGTGCTAAGCAGCCTTTGGTAGGCTGACTGGACAGCCGCGGGGAAGGGGCAGGTCGCCCATGAGATCTCGCGGGTCGTCGGACGCAGGCAAACCTCCACCTCCCGACAGCTTGATCTGGATCCCGTCCAGCGTCGTGGCGGCGGTGGCAGCGTGCTCGGTTGTGCTGCTCGCTACGTCGACGGAGCTCTCTATACCGGATAATCCGGCCTGGCTGGGCATGATCCTGGCCTTCATCCTGGCCGAATCCACGATCATTCATTTCGAGTTCCGTAAGCAGACGGTGTCTTGGCCGACGAGCGAAATCCCGATGGTTGTCGGCCTTTTCCTGATCGGTCCGGCAGCCACTGTGATTGCGAGCGCGGCCGCCGTCGCCATCGTGGTCGTCAAGACCGGATACCGTCCCGCAAAGGTGGTATTCAATGTCGCCGTCGCCGTCATAGAGGCAGCTCTTTTCGGTTGGCTGCTTCGAGGCCTCGATCTGCAGGACGTCGCCTCGCCCCTCATGTGGCTGTGGATCATCGTCGCGTTGCTGCTCACCGGCGCCACCAGCATCGGCTGTATTGCACTCGCAATCCTGGTCACGGAGGGCACGGTCAGCCCAGCGTTCTGGTTGACGCTGGTCATCCCGCTGTTGGTGATCGTCCCGATGTCCGCGGCGGTGGGCATCGTCGTGCTCCTCCTGATCGACGCCTCGCCCTGGGCGTTGATCCTCGCCGCAATAGTGCTCTCGGCCTTCGTCCTGCTCTATCGCCGGTATGCGGCGGCGGCCCAGGACCGCCGGAGTCTGAGCGAGGTCCACGAGTTCTCCCAACGGATCCAGAACACCGGTAACGACGGCGACGGTGAGCTGGTCATCCTGACCGCCGTCCGGGAGAAGTTCAACGCTGCACGGGCCGCATTGTGGCTGCCGGCCTTTCTGGACCAGGGTCCGAGACTGCGAGCCGTCGCCGAGGGCGGGACCACCTCCTATCCAGGTCCCGATGACCCCGACGATGTGATCCGACAGCAGACCGCTTCGAGCCAGCGGGCGAGGCTTGTGGCAGTGGGTGGTCGACCGACGACGGACGAGCTAGCAGCGCTTCGGCGGCGCGGCGTGAGCGAACTGATTGGCGTCCCGCTGGAGATTGCCACCCACGAACCGGGCTACCTGGAAGTCTGTGACCGCAACGGGGCCGTCCTTCAGTTCTCCTCTGCCGACGTAGAACTCATGCAATCCTTGGCCACCCACGTAGCGGGAGCCGTACGCGCCCGGCAACTGCTGGACAAGATCCGCTACGACGCGGCTCATGATCAGGTCACCGATCTGCCAAATCGGTTCTGGCTGACGGCGACCATCGACGCCCAGCTGGCAGCCGTGCCGCCTGGTCAGCGGCTTGGCCTGATCGTGGCCACGATCGACGGGTTCGCCCAGGTCAACGAGACACTCGGCCACGCTGCGGGTGACGAACTGTTACGAGTGGTCGCCGGTGCTTTGGCGGAACATGTCTCACCGGACGCGCGGGTGACAAGCCTGGGCGGCCCGCAGTTCGCGGTCGTCCTTCCGGAGGCCGACATCGTCCGGGCCGAAGCGGAGGCTGCTCGATTGGCTCGCGACGTGCCCAGCCGGGTCCAGGTCGCGGGGCTCCAACTGACCGCTGGCCTCACCCTCGGCATTGCTGTCGCTCCGCTGCACGGCAACTCGGCCGGCCCATTGCTTCAGCGTGCCGACGTCGCCGTGCTGGCTGCCCGTACCCTGGGTTCCGCCACGGCGACGTACAGCCCGGCCATGGATGAGGGGAGCTTTCGGCGGCTGCGACTGGCTGCCGACCTTGCCGACGCAATCGAGAGTTCACAGATCTCCGTTGTCTTCCAACCGATCGTCGGTGCCGCCACCGGCGAGATCGTCGCGGTCGAACTCCTGTCCAGATGGACCCACCCGGACCTCGGATCGGTCTCACCCGAGGAGTTCATCCCGCTTGCCGAACGGATCGGGCAGGTCACGCCGCTCACCCGTCGGGTCCTACGCACCGCCCTGCAACGAGGTCGGGCGTGGCTGGGCGATGGCATCGCCATCTCGGTGGCGGTCAACCTCTCGACGGTGTCCTTGACGGAGCCGGGATTCGTCGAGGAGGTCGCGGAGACGCTACGCGAACACGCGTTCCCCGCTGAGCTGCTGATCCTCGAGATCACCGAGGGCCGGGTAGTGGGTGAAGCATTGGCGCTGCCGGCACTCGAGCAGCTGCATGGCCTCGGCGTACGGCTGTCCGTCGACGACTTCGGCACGGGCTACTCCTC
>JALZDV010000181.1 GCA_030862345.1 Actinomycetota bacterium
CGTCCGCGTCTCGGGCGGCCGCCTGGGGACTGGCGGTTCTGCCACCGCAGGTATTCGAAGCTCGTCTGGCGATCGAGCCTCAGCTCGCTGCGCTTGCAGCTGAGAAGCGCTTCCCCGAGGACATGGCCCATTTGCGCGAGGTCTTGACCGAGCTCGAGGACGAGTTCGCGCGCACGTCCGCGTACGAGAGTGACCTGCCGGTCCACCTTGCCATTGCACGTGCCGCCCGCAACCCGATCCTGCAGCACGCCCTCGAGTCTGCTTTGGCGCACACCGAGACCGACCTCTGGGCGGACCTTCGGCGACGGGCGTTGGTTGCCCAGCAGGCCCGCGAGGGCCATATCAAGGAAGCGCAGAATGTCGTTCGCTACATCGAGGCCGGTCAGGCGCAGTACGCGGCCGACGTTTGGCGTCGCCACCTCGTCTATTACCGGGACGAAATGCTCGGTCTCGGCAACGCCGCCGCCTCCATATCCGGTTCCTGATTGCCTGCTGCCCTCGACCGGGCTCGTCATCTGACGCGAACCTCGCTTCTCTCAGCTACCGCCGCGGTGCTGCCGTCCGCCGGCCGACGCGCGGTACTGCGTTCCGATGCCAGCCGAACTGCGTGCTCAGGGCCGGAGATTCCCGTCTCGGTGCGACGGCTTGTGTGGTTCCGGTGTCCGAGCTGTTTCGCCGTCAACGGACAATTTCCGCTCAGGGGGTTGCACGTCGCACTCCTAGGTGCCATATTGACCAGGTAACCATAGGTGTCTGGTTGTCAGGCCAATTGGCCAATCTGGCGCGCGGCATCGTGTGATCGGAGGCTCAATGAGCGCCAGCCCAGGCATGCCGGCCAGAGCCACAGCCGCTCACGGCGCGGCGACCCGGGACGAGCGAGACTTCTTGGGCGTGCAACAGGTGCCGCAGGACGCCCTGTACGGCATCGGCACCCATCGCGCCCTCCGCAACTCAGGTGTCGGGGGCTTGACGCTGGCCGAGCAACCCCTGCTGTTGGACGCCATGGCGGAGGTCAAGTCGGCGGCTGCGCTGGCCAACGTAGCGCTCGGCTGCCTCGCGACGCCGATCGCCGAGGCACTGGTGGCTGCAGCTTCGGAGGTCACCGCCAGGAAGCTCGATGAGCACTTTCCCCTCGAGATCGTCCAGGGTGGCGGGGGAACGGCGCTCAACACCAACGTCAACGAAGTTCTCGCCAACCGCGCCACGGTGATCCTGGGCGGCACGCTCGGGGATCATCTTGTGGACCCCCACTCGCACGCGAACCTCTCGCAGTCCACGAACGACGTCTTCCCGACCGCCATGTGCCTCGCCGTCTACCGGGCGGTGCAGAACAGCCTCGCCGCACTGGACCATTTGCGTGACCAGCTCATCGTGCTTGCCGAGACGAACGAGGGCCTGGAGCACCTTGGTCGCTCATGTCTGCAGGACGCTCTCCCGGTGCCGGTCTCGCAGGTCCACCTCACCCACGAACGATCGCTCGCGCGAGCTCGCAAGGACCTGTACGACGCGGCGGCACCGCTGCTCTCGGTTCCCCTGGGTGGCACCGCCGTGGGTACGGGCCTCGGTGCGCCCAGCAGATATGCCGAAGAAGCCGTCAGCCAGCTGCGCGAGCTGACCGGGCTTTCGTTGACCCTCGCGGAGCAGTTCGGAGTCGGCCTCGCCTCCCTCGAGCCGTTCGCCGCCGTCGCCGACGCCATGGCCAGGGCGGGACGCAGTCTGGCCCGCGTGGCGGGCGACATCCGTCTCCTCAGCTCCGGCCCAGTGGGGGGAATCGGCGAGGTGGTGCTTCCGGCGCTGCAGGCGGGGTCGTCGATCATGCCCGGCAAGGTCAACCCGGTGCTCCCTGAGCTGGTCATCCAGGTCCACTACCAGCTCGCGGGTGCGGCAACGATCGTCGCGATGGCTGCTGCCTCCGTCGATCTGGAGGTCACCCCGATGGGACCCGTGGCCAGTGTCGAGATCCTGCAGGGACTCTCCCGGCTCGAGGCGGTCGCCCGCATGTTCGCCGACCGGTGTCTCACGGGTCTTCGCTGGCACCGTCCGAACGTATCGGCCAATCTCGAAGGTTCCTTCGCGGACGCCGTTGAACTGTCCAGCTCGGTGGGCTTCGAAAAGGCAGCGCGCACGAAGTACGCAGATGTGCTGGAAGACGAGCCGGAGCTTCCGGGCGCGGCTCAGCAAGCCAACGCAACCACTGCCCAGCCCGAGTCACGGACTGGAACATAACGAACCCTGCCGCGTCACACAGAGAGTTGATCGAGATGCCTTTAAACAGACGCCAATTCATCCAACTGAGCCTGGGCGCTGCCGCAGTGGCCACCCTTCCCGGTTGCGGAATCGGAGGCGACTCCGAGTCGTCCGGCTCGGGCGCGAAGAAGGGGGGCACTCTGCGGATCGGCGCGGTCGGCTCCGCCTCGAACATCGTCACCGACCCACACGGCACGATCCCGAACGACAGCGACTTCTTCAAGATGCAGCTCATGTTCGACGCGCTGACCGTCCCGACGACGGGAGACACGAACGTCGCTCCTCGTCTGGTTGCCGACTGGGAGTCCGACGACGAGCTTCGGGTGTGGCGCTTCAACTTGCCCGAGGGCGCCACCTTCCATGACGGTTCCGAGCTGACCGCGGAAGACGTTGAATGGTCCGTCCGTCGTCTCTTCGAGACTGGGGGCCCAACGCGTGTGCCGGTGAATGCGGTCGGCGACATCAATGCTGACGGCAACGCCCTGGTCCTCACCACCCCCGCTCCCAACAGCATCGTGCCGCTCCTCGTCCGCTTGCAGACGATGACCGTCAGGGCCGGGACCACCGACTTCGACAAGGCAGTCGGCACCGGGCCGTTCAAGCTGGAGTCGTTCAGCAACGGGAACTCCAGACTCGTGCGCAACGACGCATGGCACCACGCCCCCCCACTGCTCGATGCAGTGGAGATCACCCGGTTCGACAGCGTCGCTGCTCTGTCGAACGCGGTCTTAAGTGGTCAGG
>JALZDV010000256.1 GCA_030862345.1 Actinomycetota bacterium
GAGTTCCTCGATCTTGATCCTGAGGTCGTCGGGTCCCACCCAGTCCGGGTGCCGGGAGGCCGATCGTTGGTCGATCCCCGGGGGCAAGGTCCGCATGCTGGCAACCCGCTCACTGACCTTCTGGCCCAGCAGCATCCCGCCACCGCCCGGCTTCGCGCCCTGGCCGATCACGATCTCGATGGCGTCGGCCCGCTTGAGGTCTCGTGGGTTGAAGCCGTACCGGGAGGGCAGGCATTGGTAGACCAGGATTCGCGAGGCTTCCCGCTCCTCCTCCGACATCCCGCCGTCGCCAGTGGTGGTCGAGGTCCCCACCTCCGTGGCAGCTCGGCCCAGAGCGGTCTTGGCTGTGGCCGACAGCGCTCCGAAACTCATCCCCGCGATGGTGATCGGCACACTCAACTCGATCGGCTTGCTCGCGTACCGGCTGCCGAGCAGCGTGCGGGTTTCACACTTCTCGCGGTATCCCTCCAACGGATAGCGGGAGATCGAGGCAGTCAACAGGAGCAGATCGTCGAAGGTCGGCAACTGCCGCTTGGCTCCCCATCCCCGGATCTCGTAATGCCCGTCCCGGGCCATTCGTTGGATCTTCGCGATCACCTCGGGGGAAAACGTGTGGCCGGGCTGCATGGCATCCATCGGGAGAATGATCAGTACCTCTGCTCGGTCAGTGCGTCGAAGTGGTACAACTCTCGGGCCGATGCGACCCGGGTGACGTTGTCCGGCTCGATGTGGTCGAAGCCGGCGAGATCAACCAGCTCCCGTACGGTCTTGACGTCGGATTCGGTGAGGTCCTCCACTCTTGCGTCGGCACCGAGTGAAGCGATCGACCCTGCCACATAGATCACCGTCTCATAGAGGGAGTCACCCAGTCCGTTCCCGGCGTTACCGCCGACCAGGATCAGGCCGGCCTGGGCCATGAACCCGCTCATGTGGCCGACGTCGCCCCCGACCAGGACGCTGGCACCTTTCAGCGAGATGCCGGTACGGCTGGAGGCATCGCCGTGCACGATGATCATGCCGCCGTGCGCCGATGCGCCGGTGCACTCAGAGGCATTGCCGAGTACCCGAATCGTCCCGCTCATCAGGTTCTCGCCGGTCGACCAACCGACGAAACCACCGACGGTCACGTCTGGACCATCGCCCAGTCCTCCGGTGAAGTAACCGGCGTTCCCCGCGATTTCGATCGTGATCCGATTCGTGAGCCCGACCGCTATGTTGTGCCGCCCCCACGGCTCAAGGACGCGGACGTTGGCTCCGTCGGGGAGCCCAGCCAGTGCCGAATTCAGCTCCCGCGTCGACATCTCGGCGCAGCTGAACGTCACCGGGTCCATGTCGTCGCCTGACTCCATGTCGTCACCGGGACCATGCGTACACCTCTTCGGGCACCGGCTCGAAGACCCGCGCATTCTCGATGTCCGGCAGACCGGCCAGGGCGTGATATTCCGAGGACATGGCCACGTAGCTGTCCGTCTCCGCGATCACGGCCGGCTTGCAGGCGAAGGAGTCCCGCAGTACGGCGAACTCGCTTCCCGTGGCGACCAGCAGCGTGAAGAAGCCGTCGAGATCCTTCTGGACCATGCGCAGTGCTTCGCCCAGATCCGCGCCGGCCGCCATCTGACGGGCCACGAACCTCGCGCAGACCTCGGAGTCGTTGTCGGTGTCGAACCGGATCCCTTCCCGTTCAAGGCGCCGACGAACGCTTGCGGGGTTCGAGAACGACCCGTTGTGCACCAGCGCAATATCGGTTGCCGGAGCGAATGGGTGCGAGTGCTCGGTCGTCACGGCCGACTCGGTAGCCATCCGAGTGTGGCCGACCGCCTGAAAGCCGCTCCGCTTCTCGATCCCGTACCGGGCGATGATCTCCCGCGGCAGCCCCACGTCCTTGAAGATCTCCATGTTGTGACCCACGCCCACGAGGGTCACAGATGGGCCGAGCTTGTGCAGGCTGGCCAATGCCCGCGGCGGCGGGGCATCGACGACGAGGACCGCTACATCGCCCAACGACTCCACCGTGACCGATGCGGAGGTGTCCTGCGCCATCGCCCGACCCAACGCCTCCCAGTCGGTCCCGTCGGTCGCATGCAGCGACAACTTCACGTGACCGGGCGAGGAGTCCCCGAAGAGCGCCACGCCTGCCGAGTCCGGCCCGCGGCTGCTCATGCAATCGAGCATCGGAGCGATCAACTCACCCAGCCGGGGGGACAGCTCGGGTGACTTGAGATGAAGCCCGACGATCCCGCACATTGGTACCTCCAGCCACAACCGCCATGGGGCGCAAGGATTGGTCCTGGATCCGGACCTTATATCTTTCGTCGGCCTCCCACCACTTCTAAGCGGGCGGATACCCTCCCGACGTGCCCCGGATCGTCAGCTCCGTGACCCTCACCCAGGGTGTCGCCGAGCACCTGCGCAGCATGATCCACCGGGGCGAGGTAGGCCCGGGTGATCGGCTGCCTCCCGAGCGGGAACTCGCCGAGCAGCTCGGTGTCTCCCGGATCAGCCTGCGTGAGGCGATCAAGCTGCTGGTCGACGATGGGTATGTCCAGGTACGCCGGGGCGCCAAAGGCGGCACCTTCATCACCGAGCTTCATCGGCCGGTGGAGAGCTGGCGTGCCCGGATGCGCGACCAAGCCGGCACCTTCGACGACATCATCGACTTCCGGATTGCGCTGGAATGCCACACCGCTCGCCTCGCGGCCGTGCACCGGACGCGAGATGACCTCGCGGTGCTGCGGGCGGCGATCAAGAAGCTTCCCCGGATCGGAGGACGGGCAAGCTTCCGGCTGGCCGATTCACAGTTCCATGGCGGCTTGGCGGCGGCAGCCGGCAACGTGCGGCTCGCCAATGCGATCTACGCGATCCGCGGTGAACTGTTCAGCCCGCACGACGTGCTGACGTTCGTGGAGCCGATCGACGAGACGATCCGAGACCACCAAGCGATCTACGAAGCCGTGCGCAACCGAGATGCCGATCTCGCTGCGACGTCGATGACCGAACACATCGAGCGGACCCGCGAGCAGTTGCGCCAAATCGTTTTCGGCAGCCCACCCGACGCGGGATGACAAATTTCCTGCGGTGAAACAGGGTTGCCTAAGGGGGTTGTTACCCCTGTGACCAGTGCTCTAGTCTCCAATCGCTTTGGACCCGGTTCCGACGTCAGCTTCGGTGAGCCAGAAGGGCCAGTCGCATGGGCGAAGAGTTAGGCGCGCTGAACGTCATCTTCACTGAGTTCTACTTCTGGGTGACGGTCGTCATGATGTTCCTCATCCACGTCGGCTTCGCCACCTACGAGGTGGGGGTGGCCCGCCGCAAGAACATCCGGCACACCTTGATGAAGAACATCATGGTGATCCCGTTGGTCACGATCACCTTCTTCCTGTTCGGCTGGTACCTCTACTTCGCCCTGCCCAACGGACCGGGTATCACCGGCGGAATCATCCCGGAGGCAGTTGATCTCGGCGCCCCTTGGGCTGAATCCATGGGCCCGAACCTGCAGGACCGGATCAACGGGGTGTTCTGGGCCGCTTTTCTGCTCTTCTCCTGGACAGCGGCTTCGATCGTCTCAGGGGCGATCATCGAGCGGGTCCGCCTGGGGGCGTTCTTCATCTTCGCTGTGCTGCTCGGCTCGATCACCTGGATCATCGACGCGGCGTGGGGCTGGTCGCCCAACGGCTGGATGGTGCAGGTGATGGGGTATCACGACGCGTACGCGTCCGGGGTCATCCACGCAATCGCCGGTGGCACCGCGCTGGCGGTGGTGATCGTCCTGGGCCCGCGGATCGGCAAATTCGGGCCCAATGGCGAGGTCCGGGAGATCAAGCCGCACAACGTCTGGATGACCAGCATCGGTCTGCTGCTGATCTTCACCGGATTCTGGGGCTTCTATGCGGCATGCAACATCCCCATCCTCGACGTCGGGGGCGAATCCGGGGCCTTCTTCTCGGCCACCAACATCTACCTGATGCCCACCACGCTGTCGGGAATCACCTTCAACTTCTTGCTTTCCCTGTCGGGTGGGATGATGGCCGCCTTCCTCCTGAGCAAGGCCGACCCGTTCTGGACACTGTCCGGCGGACT
>JALZDV010000263.1 GCA_030862345.1 Actinomycetota bacterium
CAGAAGGAGCACTTGAGCAGGTCGCCGCTTTCACCGATGCGTGCCACGCGGGTCCCTTCGGTTCCAGTCAAGTGCGCTACCCGTGCCGTCCGGCGACGCTACCCCCTTTTGGTGAGGACGCCGGTTCATCACAGGGTACGGCGCGGCGCACGCCATCCCGTACCGATATCGCCGCAGAATCTGCCGCGCCGCGCCGCGATCCACGCGTCAGGACTTGACGACGTTGAGCTTGCGCGACTCGATCACGTTGTCGACCAGCCCGTAGACCCTTGCTTCCTCGCCGGTGAAGATCTTGTCCCGCTCGATATCGAGGCGGACCTGCTCCTCGCTCTGGCCGGTGTGCTGCGCCAGCATCTTCTCCATCAGCTCGCGCATCCGCTGGATCTCCTTGGCCTGGATGTCCAGGTCGGAGATCTGCATCGCACCCTCGGTCCCACCGTGGGGCTGGTGGATGAGAACCCGCGAGTTCGGCAGCGCCATCCGCTTGCCGGGGGTGCCGGCCGCGAGCAGTACCGCAGCCGCCGAGGCTGCCTGGCCCATGCACACGGTCGAGATGTCAGGTCGCACGAACATCATCGTGTCGTAGATCGCGGTCAGCGCGGTGAAGGACCCACCGGGTGAGTTGATGTACATGATGATGTCGCGGTCGGGATCGGTGGACTCGAGGCAGATCAGTTGGGCCATGACGTCGTTGGCCGAGGCGTCGTCGATCTGCACGCCGAGGAAGATGATCCGCTCCTCGAAGAGCTTGTTGTACGGGTTGGACTCCTTCATGCCATAGCTCGTGCGCTCCACGAAGGAGGGCAGCACGTACCGGCTCGCGGGTAGCTGGAGTGCGCCCGGCGGAACCGGGATGCCGCCGGCTGGTCCGTCGGTGCTGTAGCCCTGGACGTTCATTCGCTCGCTCATTTCTTCGAATCGGAGCTTGTGTCGGAGTCGTCGGTGGGCTCGGACGCGCCCTCACCGTCGGAGCTGATCGGCACGTCGGCAACAACCTGACCAACCCTGGTCACGATCTGATCGACGAAGCCGTATTCCAGGGCCTCCTTGGCCGTGAACCAGCGATCGCGGTCGGCGTCCTTCTCGATCTGCTCCACGGTCTGCCCGGTGTGCTCGGCGGTGATGACCGCCATCTCCTGCTTGGTCAGATTCCACTGCTCGGCCTGGATCTTGATGTCAGAGGCCGAGCCGTACAGCCCGGCCGAGCCCTGGTGCATCAGGATCCGGGAGTGCGGCAGCGCATAACGCTTGCCCTTGGCACCGGCCGAGAGCAGGAACTGCCCCATCGAGGCGGCCAGCCCCATCGCCCAGGTGGCCACGTCGCACTCGATGAGCTCCATGGTGTCGAAGATGGCCATGCCCGCGGTTACCGAGCCACCAGGGGAGTTGATGTAGAGGTTCACGTCTTTCGTCGGATCCTCGGCGGCCAGCAGCAGCAACTGGGCGCAGAGCCGGTTGGCGATGTCGTCGTCGACCTGGCTGCCCAGGAAGACGATCCGCTCACGCAGCAACCGCTCGAATACCGAGTCGGTGAGGGTCATGCCGGACCCCGCACCGCGCATTTCGGGAGCGTGCATCTGAGGCAGTTCCGGGTACACGCGAATGCGCTGGGCGGGTTCGGGCGTGCTCACAGCGATGATCCCTCTCTAAAAAGTGGGCTCGGCGTCATGCCGACGGATGTGACTCTTCCGCCGACACTAACGTCCGGCGATGACTGTCGAGTCCCGATGGCCCCGGTGTTCGCTGTCGGCGCAGGGACCACCGGCATGGACGAACCGTCCCAGTACGGGATCAGGACTTGGGCTGACTGTCGGTGCCTTGCGGCTCCGACTCGTCGCCCGCCTGGTCGTGATCTGAGTGGTCGTGCCCTGAGTGGTCGTGCCCTGAGTGGTCGACGTCACCGGCGGCGTCCGTACCCAGGTACGTGGCGAGATCGACGACCTCTCCTGCGGTGTCGGTGACCGTGGTAGCAGCCAGCAGCTGGGCCAACGCCTTGTTGCGCCGGATCTCGGCAACCGCAGCCGGCAAGTGACCAGCCGAACTGACCTGCTTGGCGTACTCGTCCGGACTGACGCCCAGCCGCTGGGCCCGGCTCACGATGTAGCTGACCAGATCGTCGTTCTCGATGCCGATCTCACGTTGATCGGCGATCGCATCGAGAATGAACTGGGTCCGGACGGCCTGCTCGACCGAGTCACGCAGCTCCTTCTCGTGCTGCTCAACCGTGCTGTCCATGCCCTCGAGATAGCCCTCCAGCGTCATCCCGGCTTCTGCCAGCTCAGCCGACATGGCCTGCTGGCGCCAGTCGAGTTCCCCGGTGATGACGCCCTCCGGAAGCGGCACGTCGGTCGAGGCGATCAAGTGCTCGATCAGCGCGTCTCGTGCCTGACCCCCCTGCTGCAGCCGCTTCGTCCGGGTCAGTCGCTCGGTGATGTCAGCCCTGAGCTCATCCAGTGTGTCGAATTCACTTGCGGTGGACGCAAACTCGTCGTCAAGGGCGGGCAGTTGCTTCTCCTTGACCGCACGTAGGGTGATTTCCACGTCAGCGGTCTTGCCGGCCTGGTCCCCCGCCACCAGCTGGGTCTGGAACGTCTTGGTGTCGGCTTCGTCCATGCCGACCAATGCCTCGTCGAGACCGATCATGAGGTCACCGGCCCCCACCTCGTAGGACAGGCCGGAGGTCGTACCGCCTTCCACCGGCTTGCCGTCGACGGTCGCAGCGAGGTCGAGACTCACGTAGTCGCCCAGGGCGGCGGAGCGGTCCACACCGGTGAGCATCGCGAACCGGTCGCGCAGGGCATTGATCTGGTTGTCTAGGTCGGCCTCGGTGACTTCGACCGGGTCGACGGTGACGGCCAGCGAGTCCAGGTCCGGGACCTCGATGACCGGCCGGATGTCCACCTCCGCGGTGAAAGCGATCGTGTTCCCGTCGTCGAGCCGGGTCACTTCGATGTCGGGCTGGCCAAGCGGGCGTACGTCGTTCTCCTGCAGCGCCTCCCCGTACGCGGCCGGTACGGCGCTGTTGACGACCTCGTCCAGAATGGCGGGCCGGCCGATCCGTTGCTCGAGGATCCGGGCGGGGACCTTTCCGGGCCGGAAGCCTGGAATCCGCACTTCGGCACCGATCTTCTTGTACGCGGCATCGAACGCGGGCTTGAGCTCGTCGAAGGACATCTCGACGGCCAACTTCACCCGGGTCGGGCTCATTGGCTCGACCGTGGTCTTCACAGGCGGAACTCCTCTGGCAGATGCATGGGATTGGTCGCAGCAGTTGGAGCCCGACCGGAAACGAGTCTAGTGTGCCCGGTCCACACGGCCAGATCACAGCCAGCCACGGATCAGCCTCCAGTACCCCGCGAGAATCGGATTGACCATGCGGAGTAGGGCATCCGGCACATCGATGACCGCGTTGTCCAGCCTGGTGCCGAACAGCCAGGACAGCTCCTTGTCACTGCGCGTCCGTTGCCGCTGCACGCCGGCGCGGCGGGCTGTGATGTCGCCCCGATGCCGCCAGATCCAGACCCAGCCGGACAGCTTGGCACCGAGCCAGCCGTTCCTGACCGCCCAGATGCACATCGCGATCTCGGTGCCTAGCAGCACCGGCGCCAGCAACAGCAGCGTCCGAGGCTCGTACAGGGTCGCCAGGATCAGCAGCCGGTTTCGCTCGACGTGGGCCAGCTTGCGGGGATTGCGCCCGAACTCGTAGTCGTGCTCGACCACGGCGTCCGGGACATAGTCGACTCGCCAGCCTCGCTGCCAGCAGCGCATCGACAGCTCGGTGTCCTCGTGATAGGTGAACAGTGCCGCCCAGAAGCCATCCAGCGCGTCCCACCGATCGCGGCGGATTGCGAACGCCGCGCCGCTGGCGATCGGGGCGGCCCGCCGGCGGTCATGGTCGGCGGCCGGCCGACCGTGGGCTCCGGCCCAGGACAGACCGGACATGTGCAGCGGATTGCCCGCTGAATTGAGTACCCGTGGCTGGCCGGCCAACCGCACACTCGCGGCGGCGATGGCGACGTCGGGCTCGGCCGCTACGGCCACGAGCCTGGCCAGAGCTCCGGGATCGGCCCGCGCGTCTGCGTTGAGCACCACCAGGGTGTCGGCCCGGCCAAACGATGCGCCGTAGTTGACCCCGCCGGCGAACCCTAGGTTGTGGCCCGGGCGCAGCACGGTGACCCTCGGATCGACGTCCAGGGTTCGGATCGCATCCGTGGTGTTCCCGTTGTCCACCAGCCAGACATGGGGACGGACGGCTTCGGAGGCCAGCACCGAGTCAATCGCGCGCTGAATGGACGGTTCCACGCCGTACGTCAGGACGACGACGTCGATCTCGGGCCCGTCGCCGACCACGAGAACCTAGCCGGCCAGGGCCCTGAGCGGCTGCCACCACGCGCGGTTGTCGAGGTACCACCGCGCTGCCTCGGCGATCGCCCGGTGGCTCGCCCCGTCCTGCAGGAGGCGGTACATCATCCGGCAGTCATCCCACAGCAGGATCCGGACGAAGTGTGAGCCGATGTAACCGGCACCTCCGGTCACAAGCAGCTTCACGACGTCCTCACGAGCAGCCAGCCTAACCGGCGGCCTTCCCAGCCACTTTGTCGCGGTCGGTGTCGGAGGGGCTCGCCAGACTGGGCCACATGAGCGAGCAATATCCCCGTACTGGCGGGCCGAACTTCTGGGTCAACACGGTGTCCCTGGAGCATGTGCGACTCGGCGAGGCGGGTGGGTTCACCCAGGCCGACCATGGACGCTCGACCATGCTGAAACGGTTGTCTGCAGGCGACGGGTTGGTCTTCTACTCGCCGCGCACCGCGATGCGGGAGGGCGCGCCGCTGCAGGAGTTCACGGCTCTGGGTCGGATCACCGGGACACAGCCGTACCAGGTGGAGATGAGTGCTGACTTCCGTCCGTGGCGCCTAGCCGTCGACTTCCTGGAGGTGCGATCGGCTCCCGTCCGCCCGCTCGTGCCCGATCTGGCGTTCATCCCGGACAAGCAGCGGTGGGGGTTCCCATTCCGCCGAGGACTCTTCGGGATCGGCCGGCGGGACTTCCTCCGGATCGGCGAGGCCATGGGTATCGACGAGACGAGCTTTCCGACGTCCGCCGGGCGTTAGCGTCTGATCGTTGCCCCGCCTTGTTGCCTTCGGAATGGGCCGCGTTCGGTTCTGCTACCACGCGCAACACCACGACGGTCCGTCGGCTGGCAGCCAAGTACCCACCGGCTGCCAGACGCTGAGGCGCGAAGCGGACTAGCCGACCTGCGGATTCCAGCCGTAGATGTTGTCCACGAGGATCGTCAGCACGATCCGGCGCTCGGCCACCATCGCCTCTCGGTACTCGTCCCAGTCCGGGTGCTCCCCGGCGATCGCGCGATACAGATCCACCAGGGACTCGACCGTGACATCCATCGGGTCGGCTGCGGTCCGGGACAGCTGTGCGATGCCTTCTGCAACGGCGTACCCGCCGTTGCTACGGGGCCGGACGTGCAGGCTGGCCCGCGGATCACGCCGCAGATTCGCCGTCTTGGCGCGGCCTTCGGTGATGGACACCCGGATGGTGCCGGGCGCTGTGTCGAACTGATACGAGACGTCGGACAGCTGAGGCCTACCGTCCCGCTTCAGGGTGGCCAACACGCCGAGATGAGATCCGGCCAGGATGTCCTTGAGTGGCTGGCGGTCCGAGCGGCCATCAGCTGGCGGTGTCATGTCGGGGTGACAGGATTTGAACCTGCGGCCCCTCGCTCCCAAAGCGAGTGCGCTACCAAGCTGCGCCACACCCCGCGGCGAAGGAGCCAGTCTAGTGACCCGCTCCCGCCCCGGCGCGGGTCCGTGCAAGCGACGACGTCGCAGCCAACGGGTAATCTCTGCGCTCGTACGGCGCACCTTCGGGAACGCTGCGCATCGCGGGTGTAGCTCAATGGTAGAGCCCCAGTCTTCCAAACTGGCTACGCGAGTTCGATTCTCGTCACCCGCTCCACACCGCCCCCGGCATGCCTCGGCCGTCCAGCAGGGCCCGGAGCCTGGCCCAGACCTCCTCCCGCGACGCAGTCGCGTCGATGACCGCCAGCAGGCCCCGCTCCCGATAGAAGGCGAGCAATGGCTCGACTTCCTCGTTGAACACCGCGAGCCGAGACCGGATCACTTCTGGAGTGTCGTCGGGTCGGCCTTGGCTTCGGGCTCGATCGAGCAACCGGGGTATCAACACGTCGGGGCTGGCCTCGAACAGGACGGCCTGGGTGACTGCCACGTCGTTGTTCTCGGCGGTCACCCGTGCTTCGGTGGCTTGGGCGACCGACCTAGGGAAGCCGTCGAGGACGTAGCCGTTGGCGTTCCCGGCCGCGATCGCTCTCGGCATCACCAGCTCGAAGACCAGCTCGTCGGGCACCAGCTCCCCGCGCTGCATGGCAGCCGAGGCATGCCTGCCGATGTCGGATCCGGCCTCCACCTCGTGACGCAGGAGGTCGCCGGCTGCGATGTGTTCGACGCCGTAGTGCTCTGCCACGCGTCGGCCCTGGGTGCCCTTACCGGCCCCCGGCGGGCCGATGAGCAGCAGCCGTACCTGGGGGCGAGGCACGATCGAACCGTCGTTCAGCCCTGCGTCCACGCGTCAACCTCGGAGAGCAGAGCAGCCTTGCGTTCGGCCGGGGCGAAGGAGGCGTTGATCGAGTTCTGCGCCAAGCGGATGAGGTCGTTGCGATCGAGCCCCAACTCCTGCTCGCAGGCCTGGAAGTTATCCCCCACGTACCCACCGAAATAGGCCGGATCGTCGGAGTTGATCGTCACCATCAGGTTCTCGGCGAGCATCTGCGGCAACGGATGCAGGGCCAGGCGCTCGACCGCGCCGAGTCGCACGTTGGACAGCGGACAGACCGTCAGCGGAGTGCGATCCCGCCGCAGACGCCGGACGAGATCGGGATCCTCCATCGATCGGATTCCATGATCGATCCGATCAACGGCAAGGACGTCGAGGGCCTCCCAGACGTAGGACGGTGGGCCCTCCTCGCCGGCGTGGGCAACCGTGCGCAGACCCTGGTCTCGCGCTTCGGCGTACACCGAACGGAAGGCCGCCGGCGGATGGCCGACCTCGGCTGAATCCAATCCCACCCCGATCAACGATTCGATCCGAGAGGCGGCGGCCCGTAGAACAGCTGCGGCCTCATCGGGGCCGCGGTCACGCAAGAAGCACAGGATCAGCCCGCCGGTCATCCGGTCCGTCTGCGCGGCCTCGTCCAGTGCAGCACGCAGCCCGTCGATCACCGCTTCGATCGGGACATTCCGGTCCATGTGCGGCTGCGGATCGAAAAACAACTCGACATGTCGAACGCCCTGGGCTTGAGCCCTGCCGAGGTAGGCCCTGGCCAGCTCGGTGAAGTCCTCGGCCGTCCGCAGCACATTCATCGCGGCGTAGTAGAGGTTCAAGAAGCTCTGGAGGTCTTCGAAGACGTACCGGCTACGAAGGTCTTCGATGTCGGCGAAGGGCACCGTGACCCGATTGCGGGCAGCCAGTTCGAAGACGAGCTCAGGTTCCATCGTCCCTTCGATATGCAGGTGCAGCTCGGCCTTGGGGAGGGTCATCAGCGACATGGGGGCTCCTCGACACGGCAGCAGCGGAGCGGCCAGCCTAATTGCGTAAAGTCCGGGCGCGGGCTGCGGAATGCCAGTAGGCGCCGCAGCTGGAGGCTGGAGGATGTCGATGCGCAGGATGCTTGCCCGGGCCGGCGTGCTCGTCGGCGCCCTAGCGATAACGCTCAGCTCCGGACTGCTGGGCAGCGGCGTGTCCACCGCCGAGCCTCCCCTGCGAGCCGACGGCCAGATCACTGACCTGGTCGGAGCCTTGGTCGGAGGGCAGGACCGTGTCGCGCAGGCACTTGATCGTCTGCAGGAGGACGACGAGACCCAATTGTTCGTCGTGTTCGTGTCGAGCTTCGACGGGCTCGACGGCCCGACCTGGGCCGATCAGAGCGCTCAGCAGTCGCAGTTGGGCAGCCGGGACGTGCTCTTCGCGGTAGCCGTCGACGACCGCTCTTACGGACTCTCCGTCGATCAGGACTATCCGCTCTCCGACCAGGAACTCGACGACCTCACCGCCAACGACGTCGAGCCCCTGCTCTCCGATGAGGACTGGCCGGGGGCAGCGATCGCCATGGCCGATGGCCTGCGAAGCGCTGGCT
>JALZDV010000271.1 GCA_030862345.1 Actinomycetota bacterium
ATAGGTGAGGACCGGGTGGCGCTCCTCGGGTGGAGTCGTGATCGTGGACATCTCCCGGATGCCAGTCAGGCTCATCTCCAGCGTGCGGGGGATCGGCGTGGCCGACAGGGTCAGCACGTCGACCGCCGCGCGCAGCGTCTTCAGATACTCCTTCGCCTCGACGCCGAAGCGCTGCTCCTCGTCCACGATGACCAGCCCGAGGTCGGAGAACTTGGTGCTGGGCTGGAGCAACCGGTGGGTGCCGATCACGATGTCCACGACGCCGCTGGCCAGCTTTTCCAGAGTGGTGGCTTGCTGGGCAGCGGAGTTGAACCGGCTCACCATCGCCACGGTCACCGGAAACTGCGCCATCCGCTCGGAGAACGTGGTGAAGTGCTGTTGGGCCAGCAGCGTGGTCGGCACGAGGATCGCCACCTGCTTTCCGTCCTGGGCAGCCTTGAACGCCGCTCGTACGGCGATCTCGGTCTTGCCGTAGCCGACGTCGCCGCAGATCACCCGGTCCATCGGGATCGGCTTCTCCATGTCGGCCTTGACCTCGTCGATGGCCGCGAGCTGGTCGGGAGTCTCGACGTACGGGAAGGCATCCTCGAGTTCGCGCTGCCAGGCCGTGTCCGGACCGAAGGCGTAGCCCGGGGTCGACATCCGCGCTGCATAGAGCCGGATCAGCTCGGCGGCGATCTGCTTGACCGCCTTGCGCGCCCGGCCCTTGGTCTTGGCCCAGTCCGACCCGCCGAGCTTGCTCAGGGAGGGCGACTCGCCGCCGACGTAACGGGTCAGCAACTCCAGAGCATCGGTGGGTACGAACAGCCGGTCGTTTGGCTGGCCGCGGCGGGACGGTGCGTACTCCAGGATGAGGTACTCGCGCTGGCCACCGTTGACCGTGCGCCGGATCATCTCGACATACCGGCCGATGCCGTGCTGGTCATGGACGACGAAGTCGCCGGGTTGAAGCTGGAGCAGGTCGACGGTGTTGCGCCGCCGTGAGGGCAGACGGCGCATCTCCTTCGTCGAGGTCCCGCGCTGCCCGGTCAGATCACCCTGGGTGATCAGTGCGAGCTTGAGCGCAGTCGAGCGGAATCCTTCCTCCAGCTCGGCCTGGGCGATGTACGCCACGCCTGGGCTGAGTTCGGGCGGCAGCTCCGGCGCCATGGAGACCGCCAGCCCCGCGCCGGTCAGCTGCTCGGCTGCCCGCTGGGCGGGCCCCGGGCCGGCGAAGGCCAGCACGACCCGCCAGCCCTCCCGGATCAGCGTCCCGGTGTCGCTCAGTGCCGCCTCGAAGTCCCCGCGATAGCGGACCGCCGGACTGGCTTGGAGCACAACGGCGCCCCCGGTGATCTGGACACGCTCGGGGTCGCTTGCAACGTCGAGGGCTCCAACTGTGGACCACAGCAGACCACGCTCGACGGCCTCGACCCTGGTCTCCTCGAGCGAGCGCAGGGCAGATCCGCTCAGGTCCAGTGGCACCTGCGCTCCGACCGCGGCGCTGGACCAGGACGCGTCGAGGAATTCCTGGGAGGTCCGCACCAGGTCGCCGGCCCGGGCGCTGACTCGCTCCGGTTCACACACCACAACGTGGGCACCGTCAGGGAGCAGCGAGGTCAGGGAGACCATCGGCCCGTCGACCAGTAGCGGGGTCAGTGCCTCCATCCCCTCGATCGCGCGTCCATCGGCCACCGCGTCCAACATCTCGCTCAGTTCGGGATAGTCGGCAGCGAGCTCACCTGCCCGGCGGCGTACCTCATCGTTGAGTACGAGTTCCCGGCACGGCGGGGCCACCAAGTACTCGACCTTGGTGTCCAGGGATCGCTGGTCACTGGCCGAGAACGGACGCAACTCCTCGACCTCGTCGCCCCAGAACTCGACCCGGATCGGGTGTTCCTCGGTGGGCGGGAAGATGTCGAGCAGACCGCCGCGTACGGCGAACTCCCCACGCCGCTCGACGAGCTCGACGCGGGTGTAGGCAGCATCGACCAGTCGGCGTACGGCTGTCTCGAGTTCGATGTTCTGACCACTGGCCAGCTCGATCGGTTCGAGGTCGGCCAGGCCCGGGGCCATCGGCTGCAGGAGGCTGCGGGCCGGGGCCACGATGACCCGCAGCCGATCATCCCGGCCGGGATGGACCAGCCTGCGCAGTACCGCCAGCCGACGCCCGACCGTATCGGCGCGCGGCGAGAGCCGCTCGTGCGGCAGCGTCTCCCAGGCCGGAAAGACCTCGACCTGGTGATCGCGCAGGAGGCAGCGCAATCCGGCCGCCAGATCATCTGCCTGACGCGACGTGGCCGTGACGGCAAGCACCGGTCGGCCGGCGCCGCCGCGTTCCCGCTCGGCGGCGATGGCCGCCACGGCGAGGGGATTCATCGCCGGAATCGTCTGGACATCCACCCCGGAACGGCGGGCGGCCTCAGCCAGGGTCCTCCCGGCGCCCTCGGCGAGGACGGCCTCGAGCAGCCCAGAAAGCGGCACTGGTTCCTCTCATGGGAATGACGACGCGCCAGACAGCGGACGAACGCGGGCGCCTCTTCAAGATTACGCGGGGCGCCGGCCCGGACCTCAGTTGGCC
>JALZDV010000279.1 GCA_030862345.1 Actinomycetota bacterium
CCACGACACCGGATGGGGTCCGCATCCGAGTCTCGATCGTGCCGATCAACCCGGCTGGATGCCCGGCGGCTGCCAGCGCGGCCTCGAGCAGGTAGCTGGTCGTCGTCTTCCCGTTGGTCCCGGTGACACCCAGGACTGACAATGCCGCGCTCGGGTCGCCGTAGACCGCAGCCGAGACCTCGCCCAACACAGCCCGCGGATCAGCCACGACCAGCACTGGTACGACGGTGTCCTCTGATGTCATCCCGGCGGCGCCATCGGCGTCGGTCAGCACAGCCACCGCGCCTGCGTCCACGGCGGCGACGGCGAATCTGATGCCGTGCGTGTGGGCTCCCGGCAGGGCGGTGAACAGGTCACCGGGACGTGCGTCGGAGGAGCGCAGCGTCACGCCACTGATCAGGACCTCACGTGCCTGCGGAGGCAGCGGAGCAGCCAACCGCGCCGCCAGATCCACGAGTCGGACCGGCTCTACTCGGGTAGGACGGGCGAGCTGGGTCAGCCCGGTCCCGGCACGATCGACCGGTCCGCTGGTCAGAGATTCGTCCGGGGGGATCACCCGATCAGGATGAACTCTGGGCGAGCCGTCCCGGTCGGCGGGACCGCCTGATGCGCGAGGACGAAAGTCATCACGTCCTTGAAGACCGGACCGGAGGGGACCCTGGAGTCCGGGCGCTGCAACATCACCGACATCACATATCGCGGAGCATCCGAGGGCGCGAAGCCGGCGAAGGTGGTCCAGTACCCGCCTCCCGCATAGCAGCTGCAGGCCGGATTCGGCCGCTGCGCCGTGCCGGTCTTACCCGCCACTCGATAACCCTCGATCACGGCATTGGCTGCCGTACCGCCCTCACCCACCACCGCTTCGAGCATGTGTGCCATCGTCGCGGCCGTCTCCGCGCTGACCACGCGGACGCCCTCCGGCTCGGGCGCTTGGGTGACGGCACCGTCCGCCGACGTCGTGGAGGCCACGATCCTGGGTGGGATCCGTACTCCGCCATTGGCGATCGTCTGATAGATCGAGGCCATCTGCAGGGTTGTGAGCGCGAATCCCTGACCGATCGGAACGTTGATTGACTGCGCAATACTCCAGTCCTGATGCGGGACAAGGATCCCGGGGCTCTCACCTGGCAGCTCGATTCCCGTGGCTTCACCGATCCCGAATGCGCGCAGGTACTGTTCGAGGCGTTCGTTGCCCAGTTCGCGGGCAATGCCGATCGTTCCGACGTTTGAGGACTTGGCGAGGATTCCGGTCACCGTGTAGTTGATCGCGTCGTGCGGGTGGGCATCTCGCACAGTCGTTCCGCCGACCGTGATCGAGTCGTCGGTCAGCCGTAGGTCGTCCGGGCCCACGATGCCCTCCTCGACAGCCGCCGCAACCACCATCGCCTTGGCGACAGAGCCCGACTCGAGGATCCCCGAGATGGCTCCGTTACCGAGGGTGTCCTCATCGGCCTCGCTGGCGGCGTTCGGGTCGAAGCTTCGGCAGGTCGCCATGGCCAGGACATGACCGGTCTGCACGTCGAGGATGGCGCCCTGGGCGTTCTGGGTCGACCCGTCGGCGCACTGGGCATCCAGCTGTTGTT
Source organism: Actinomycetota bacterium (assembly GCA_030862345.1). Lineage (GTDB taxonomy): Bacteria > Actinomycetota > Actinomycetes > Mycobacteriales > Geodermatophilaceae > JACCQS01. Next base: position 1,584 of record JALZDV010000279.1, read on the forward strand.
GGAGCCGGAACTGCACGTCCTGGTCGATGGTCAGCCGGACCGATCCGCCGGGGACCGCCGGCTGATCGGTGCGTTCACCCGCTGGAATCACCGCGCCGTTGCGACCGACCTCGTAGGACGCAGTGCCCGGGATCCCGGTCAGATGCTCGTCATAGGTCTGCTCGATGCCGGCGAGGCCCGCGCCGTCGGCGCCGGTGAACCCGACGACCTGCGCGCCGGTCGATCCGGCCGGGTAGAGCCGCAGCGGTTGGATCTCGACCCCGATGCCGGCGATGTCGAGATCCATCACCCGAGCGGCCACCGACGGTTCCAACTGCTCGGCCAGGATCTGGTAGCGGTTGTCGGCCTGCATCTTGTCGACGAGTTCGTTGACCGGCACCCCGAGGACACCGGACAGGATCGTCGCGGCCCCGACCGGATCGGCGATCAGTGCGGGATCGGCATAGATCTTGCGCGCCGAGACGGTGTAGGCGAGCAGGTTGCCGTTGGTGTCCAGGATCTGACCTCGGTTGGCCGCCAGGACATCCTCACGCAGCCGGTCGGCCGAGGCCGCGGCGGCGTACGCCGTCCCATCAAGTCCTTGCAGCAGGATCAGCCGTCCCAGGATGACCGCGGTCAGAATGGCCATCACGGCGGCCGCGTACCGAAGCCGTTTGTCAGGCGCCGCAAGCATCAGCCGATGCGTGCGTCGACGC
>JALZDV010000284.1 GCA_030862345.1 Actinomycetota bacterium
CCCTGGTGGCGGCGATCCGCCCCGAGACCGGCCGCGTGCACACGACGTTCGGGCTCGCCGCCTCGACCACCGGGCGGCTGTCGTCCAACGACCCGAACCTGCAGAACATCCCGATCCGCACCGAGGACGGACGCCGGATCCGGCGCGCCTTCGTCGTCGGCCCCGGGTACGAGACGCTGCTGACCGCCGACTACAGCCAGATCGAGATGCGGATCATGGCGCACCTGTCCGGCGACGAGGGGCTGATCGAGGCCTTCATGTCGGGCGAGGACCTGCACTCCTTCGTCGCCTCGCGCGCCTACGGCATCCCGATCGAGGACGTCGATCCCGAGATGCGCCGCCGGATCAAGGCGATGAGCTACGGCCTGGCCTACGGACTGTCGGCCTATGGACTATCCCAGCAGCTCCGGATCACCCCGGAGGATGCACGGGCGCACATGGAAGCCTATTTCGAGCGCTTCGGCGGTGTACGGGACTACCTGCGGGACGTGGTCGACCAGGCGCGGATGACCGGTTACACCGAGACGATCTTCGGCCGCCGCCGTTACCTTCCGGATCTGACCAGCGACAACCGCCAGCGCCGGGAGATGGCTGAACGGATGGCACTGAACGCGCCGATCCAGGGCTCCGCGGCGGACATCATCAAGGTCGCCATGCTGGGGGTCGACGCCGCCTTGACTGCGGCCGGACTGAAGTCCCGGATGCTGCTGCAGGTCCACGACGAACTCGTCCTCGAGATTGCCTCGGGAGAGCGCGAAACCGTGCAGGGCCTCGTCTGCGAACAGATGGCCGCGGCGGCGGAGCTGTCCGTTCCGCTAGAAGTCTCGGTCGGTTTCGGCGCCAGCTGGGACGCCGCTGCCCACTGATGCCACTCGGGTCGATCGCGAGACGTCCAGGATTGTGGTGGCCTGGGCCCTCGGATGGCTGGCCACCAGTCGCAGCAGGCCTTCGATGGCGCTCCGCTCTTCGGCGTCGCTGATGGCGTGATGCAGCATCACGCCCATCGCAGCATTGTCGGCGACTCCCTCGGCCAGGCGTTTCCCGAGTTCGGGTCGGCTCCAGCGCACCCCCTTGAGATGACCGAACCAGTCGACGGTAACCGGAACCTCGCCTAGGCCGGCGCGGTCGAACCTGGGCGCCGTGTGGTCGCGAGAGAGTACCTCGAATCCCTGGCCGACCAGGGCATCTGCCGTCTCGGTGGTGCAGCGGTTCCAGGGCGGAGTGAACACCGGGTCCACGGCCGTACCCAAGGCTTCGTAGAGCAGCACCCGACCGCATGCGATGTCCGCCTCCTGCCTTCCCGCGTTGCGGGACGGCCCGAACTCGTGTTTACGACCTCCCGGTTCGTGGTTGACGTGGGAGTAGCCGTGTTGGTGCACCCGGACGGAGCCGGCGGCCACCGCGATGTTCAGGTCGGCGGCCAGAGCTGTCGACAGCGCTGTCGGAATGACGGCCAGGTCGACCGGCACGCCATGGGCGGCGAAGGCGTCGAGGAGCGCGCGTAGTCCAGCGTCGTCCCAGCCCACGTCGTCGTCGCGGAAGAAGATCAGGCAGTCGTCGGCCGATTCGTCCAACGCAGCACGCATCGGGTCCAACCACGAGAAAGCGTGAGCCCCCGCGATCATGGAGCTGTGACCCGATTTCGGCCCGAGAACTGGTCGCAGGTCCATGATCGCGGGGGATGGTCGATGCCCGCGAGTCCGGCGACTAGGTCAGCGGTGGCGGCCGCGCCGTCGAGATCCAACGCCACCGTCGGCCGGAGAGCTGAAGTGGCGCCGATGATCGCTGCGACGAGCGATTCGGTCGACAGCTGTTCGGGTGGGAGCAGCCGAACCAGCCCCAGGGCTTGCAGGCGTTGGGTCCGTCGCCGCTGCTCGTCCTCGGCACCCTCCGAGAACGGTACGACGACCGCGGGCGTTGCGGCACGCAGGATGTCCATGGTCGTGTTGTAGCCGCCCTGACTCAGGGACACCTTCGACCGGCCCATCGCCAGGCAGAGATCATCCACCCGGCGGACAGCTTCGAGTTGCGGTGCGGATTCGGCCCGCGCCTGCAGCCACGTCCAGACCGAATCCGGCAGGAACGGGCCGGCGACGACCGTCGTGCTGAGTCCCGTTCGTTGGTAGACCGCCGCATGTGCCTCGACTGCAGCCCGGACGAGCGGCTCGCCCACCATGCCCCCGCCCGAGGAGACCAGCAACCGGTCCAGTGCCGGTCCGGCGCTGAGCGCCGCGCCGGGCGGGGGGGCGACGAAGCCGGTGTAGTGCACCGGCACCGCAAGCGGAGTCCGCGGCCGGAACGAGTCTTCGAGCCGCGCGAAGGCCGGGTCGGCATGCACCAGAACCGCGTCGAAGTAGCGATTGGCGCGCCGGCAGACGCGCTCGTCGTAGCCGCTCTGATCGGTACGTTGATTGACCAGGATGTCGCGCAGGCTGCACACGACCGTGGGTCGTCCGGGCCCGCCGGTGCGAATTGCGTCGAGGAGCGGGATCAACTCGAACTCGAACTTCTTGCGGCCGAAGGGGTACATCTCCACGATCACGACGGCTGGGGACGTTTCGTCCAGGATGTCCAAGAGCATCCTGCGGCGACCCTTCCGCGCCTGCTCGACCGACAGTTCGGGATGGTGGCTCACCAGGCGATAGTCGGCGTCGTGACCCAGCGGTGGCAGGTTCACGACTTCGACACCCGCGGGCACTGCGGTCCCGTCGGGGAACCGGCCGCCATTGAGCAACAGCACGTCGAATCGTTGCGCCAGCCCGGCGGCAATTCTCAGTGAGCGGGCCAGATGGCCCAGGCCCAGGGAATGCTGGCAGTAGAACAACAACCCGGGCCTCATGACGCGACCCTGCGCCGCAGACCGGTCCGGGCAAGGGCCAGCAACTCGGCCAAGTGATCGAGAGTCTCGGGACGGACCCGGTTCACGGCGCGCATCGCCTGCTCGGCCAGCAACGCGGCGCTGGTGTGCCAGGCCAAGGATTGCGCGGGAGGCGGCGGTCGCACGTCTGCGTAGCCGTCCAGGACTGCTGCGGCCCAGTCCGTGGTGTCGGTGCCCTCGACCAGGCGGGCGAGCTCGAGCCTGGCGAGCAGGCTGCCGAGATCTGCGGCGGGCGGGCCGATGCCGGCCTGGTCGAGATCGATGAGGGCCACCTGTCCGCCGGCCAACAGGGCGTTCTTCGGGTGGCAGTCCCCGTGCAGCAGGACCGGCTCCGCATACCTGGGTGAACCGGATGACAAGTCATCGGCCAGCCTGCGGGCGGCTGTGGCGGCGTCCGGGCGGGCACGGCCGATCAGCTCGGCGCTGCGCAGAATCCGGGAAGTGTCAAGGCGCCGGAAGCGCGCGAAGGCTCGGCTCATCCGCAGTGGCCCGGCCTCGTCATCTGTGGGCAGCCAGGTGGCGTGCAGGGTCGCGATCGCCGTACCCAGACGGCGCAGGGCACCGACCACCGAGCCGGGTGCAAGCTGATTCCAGGGCCGCCCGGGCATTGCCTGCAGGAGCAGAGCCTGGTGGGTGTCTGACCACCACAGTGGCTCGGGGGAGCCCACCGCGGCCGGGCTTCGACGAAGCGCCCGGGAGACAAAAGCGTACCGGCGCGCCAGAGCCGGCAGGTCGATCGAGCCGGGAGCGTAGGCCTTGACGTAAGCCGAGGCGGAGCCATCAGCGCCGACTGCGCGCAGCGTCACCGAGCGCTCGGGTGCGTACTCCACGACCTGGCTGACCGTCCAGGGTGACAGCCCGTGCAGCGGTGCGGTCACATCGGGAGCAGGCCGCAGTAAGGCCCCGAGGCCGCGCAGCTTTCGGTCGTTGGGAAAGCTCCACCACACCGCGCCGAGCTCCGGATCGTGGGCAACCGGTCGCAGCGGTCCCGATGCGACGGCGAGCGGCTCGGCGCGGCGCACGGCTCCCAGGCTCTCCTCGCCGCGGAAGGCACGAGCCGCGACGAGGTGACCCGACCCGCCGATGTCCAAGCGGTAGACCACCCGCAGGCTCTCCCCGATGCGGTACTTCGCCCGGATCAGGCTGCATCCGGTGATACCCAGTCGCCGGTCGCCACCGAGGATCCTGGACAGCCGCTGCGCGACAGCATCCGCGTCCAGCAGAGTGTCCCGGTTCGGCAGATCCGGGTCGGCCGCGAAGCCGTGGTTTGCTCCGGTCCTCAGCATCTGCTGCGACCTCGTTCGCCGCGCAGCGCTTCGGTGTCCCACCAGAGCTCGTCCACGCCGGCGCCCGCCCCCCGCACCTGGACTTCCAGTCGGGTCTCGGACACCGACGCGAGCACGTCTGCTCGGCGATCACCGGGGATCAGGACGGTCAGCAGATCCATGTCGCAGCGTCCGGCAGCACGTACCACGACCACCGGGGCGGGCAGCTTCGTTCCGTACGTCGGGGACACCCAGCCGGGTTGCAGGTCCACCCGCCCGAAAGCCGACGGCACGACCAGCGTGCACTCCGGCGTATGGACTGTGGTCTGCAGGCTGCCGACCTGGACGTGCACCCGCCCGTGCGCCGATGGCGGGAGATGCCACCGGGCCTCGTAGGTATGCGCAGTTGGGGCGCGCAGTCGGTCGTGCGCAATCCAGTAGTCGTCGTCGACGAACGCGAGGGTCCGGGTGTGCACGGCGTCATAGCTCGGGCTGTCCACGCGTCCGCGCAGCAGGTCGAACCCGTCCTGGGTCAGCCGACCCAGCAGCTGGGCACGGGAAACCGGCCCCTTGGGTTTGCCCGGTCGAAACGGTGTCTGATCCAGCCCGTCGACACACACGGTGTTGTGTGCGGCGGTGCCTTTGAACCAGTGCCGCCAAGGACTTTCCGGTTCATAGGTGAATCGTCCGGGATCGACGACGAGTGGCTTGCCCTGCGCCGCCATGACCACAGAGAGCTGGTCGTAGTGGCCATGTCCGCCGTCACCGAGTGGACCGCAGTCGAAGACGCACCAGTGCTCGTCGCAATAGCGCCTGGACCGATCACCCCAGCCACTGCGCTGCAGGTGATAACCACCGATCGGGTAGCTCACCAGCCGTTGCGCGGGAGGTCGGCCGTGCATGCCGCCGCTGGCTACCCAGAGCAGATCGGCTCGGTCCAGCAGGTCCGCGGCGCAGGCGAACAGCGACCCGAAGTCCGCCTCGTCACCGTCAGACAGAGCCGGAGTGATCCCGTCCGGGCGCTGCATGTGCATCGCCACGTCGCAGGCGGAGTTGACCCGCTCCAGCAGGACCGGTGGCACCCGAAGCCGAGCCCAGCGGGCGTTCGCGATGGCGCCGAGGAAGGACCGCAGAGCAATGGCGTGGTAGTCGGTGCTGGCCTCGCGGTGCACTCCATCGGGCCAGATGTCCGTACGGGCGTTGTCAGCCAACTCGTTGAGCTCTCGGCGTGCCTGTCCCTGCTCCCCCAAGGCGAGGGCAACCAGCAGCAAGGTGTAGAGCTCAAGGGTTCGATGGTTGCGCTCGGGCGTCAGGTGCGACGCAAGGTGTCGCGCGTCCAGCCCGATCCGGGTCACCAGCCGCTGTGCCAATCCGCACCGAAGGCCGGGAAAGCGGGGGGCTGCTGCGAAGGCCTGCCAGGCGTACAGCCAGTTCTGCAGGCGACGTGCCGACACATCCGAGGTGTCGTAGCCCACCGGCACCTGGTCGCAGAACGACTCGACCAGGTCCTCCCAGCAGGCCAAGAAGTCGGAATTGCCGGTGGCGGCATATGCAGCGGCCAGATGCAACCCCTCGAAGGACTTCACCCACTCGATCCGCCACTCGACGTCTGCGACCGGATTGGTCAGCCAGTCTGGTCGGCGCCCCAGTTCGAGGGTGTGGCCCAGGTGCGTGAACCGTCCCACAGTGGCGTCCCGGGCCAGCAACAGGTCGCGATAGAGATGCTCGACAAGGCAGACGACGGGCTGCAGGGCAGGTCTGGCCGGCGCGAGGCAGGAGCGGCCGGGCGAAAGCCGGCAAACCGACCTGGCTGGGGCGCGACTGGTCATCGCGGCTGCTCGGTGAGCAGGGTCGCCATGTGGCGGGCCAGCAGATCGCCGTCGAAGCGCTCGGACACAGTCACTGCGCCGGCCCGTGCCAGGCAGGCACGCAGCTGCGGGTCCTTGGCCAACCGCAGCAGCGCGTCGGCGAGAGCTACCGGGTCATCCGGTGCCACCAGTAGCCCGTTGTGCCCGTCGCGGACGAGTTCCGGGATTCCCGACACCGCGGTGGACACGACTGGCAGGCCGGCGGCCATCGCCTCGACGAGCACGTTCGGTATGCCGTCACGGTCGCCGTTTGCCTCGATGCGGCAGGCAAGGGCGAACACATCGCAGCGGCGATAGATCATGCAGATGTCACGCTGGCTCAGCGGGCCCAGCAAGGACACGACGTCGCTTAGCTTGTGCGCTGCGACCTGCGCGCGGACCGAGGCGGCATCCTCGCCGTCCTCACCCACTATGACCAGTTCGACGTCCTGGCCACGCTCATGCAGAACGGCGACTGCATCGACGAGGACGCCGAAGCCCTTCTTCGCTACCAGTCGACCGACACTGACGATGCGCAGCGGTCCGCATGACGGTGACAGGTCAATGGTGCTGGTGTCGCGCGGCGGGACTTCGGCGAGCAGCCGGGCGAAGTCCGCGTTGAGCCCGTGATAGATCAGGCGCACGTCGGCATCCGGGGCGAGGGCGCGCAGATGGTCGCGATTGGTCGCGGTACAGGTCACGACGAACGCGGCCGCTCGCATCTTGCGCGCGAGCAATCCTGCCGGATTCAGGGACTCGCGGTAGATGTCCTTGGCATGCCCGGTGAACGAGAAAGGCAGTCCGGTCAACATCGACGCGAGCCAGGTCACTGTCGTCGTGCCATGCGCGAAATGAGCATGTAGGTGGTAGATCCCGTCCGCTTGCGAGATGCGGTCCGCCACTTCGACGGCCTGCAGCAGCTCCTTGACGTAGATCGTGCGCGGTCGCCAGCCCTTGCGCGCGCGACCGGACTGGGCGGCGGCTGCGGCGACTGCGCGAGCGAGCCGTACGGGGTGGCGCCGGGCGATGCGGAGCAGGGCGGGCCGGAACGGCCCGAGATTGTGTCGCAGCCAAGGCAGCAGCGGCTGGCCGGACAGCGGTGTCGTGGCCGGCAGGTATGCGGGACGGGCCGCGATCCGACCCACGACGGGATGACTGACCTGCTCGTCGGCCGGCTTGAGGACGAACAGTGCCAAGGTGCGTCCGAGTTGTTCCAGTCGCCAGATCTCGCTGGCGATGAACAGCTCGGAGAGTCGGGGATAGCCCTTGAGGACATATCCCACAACGCCCTCAGCCATAGGCCCGCTCCAGCATTGTCAGCAGCCGCGCTGTGCATCGTCCGAGGTCGAAGTTCCGCTCGACCGCCTGCCGGCCGGCGGTGCCCATTGCTGCCCGCAGCCCGGGATCGGCTATCTGCTTGGCCAATGCCGCTGCCAGCGCACCAGCATCTCCCGGCGGCACCAGAGTGCCGGTCACGCCGTCGCTGACCGCATCGGAGATGGCAGCCACATCACTGGCCACCACCGGTCGGCCGCTGGCCATGGCCTCGAGCACGACATTGGGCAGACCGTCGCGGTCGCCGTTGCGGTCCACAACAGACGGGACGATGACGACGTCGGCGGCTGCGTACATAGCCGGCAGGGTGGCGTGCGTCTGCCGGCCGACGAGCTGCACCGGGCCGGATAGACCCGACGCCTGTACCTGAGCGGTCAGCTGCTCGCGCAACGGCCCGTCTCCGACCAGCCGCAGACGAAACGCGTGGTCGAGTTCGGCGAGTGCGCTCAGCAGAACAGCAAACCCCTTCTTCTCCACCATCCTGCCTACGGCCAGGAGTTCGACCGTTGCCGCAGCCGGCGGCGCACTCGGCGTGAACGCGGCGAGGTCGACGCCATGCGGCACCAGCACGGGTTGGGTCCCGGCGGCCAGCGCCACCTCGGCAGCGGTCTCCCGGTTGCACGACACGACTACCGACGCCTGGCGGGCGAGGCGAGCGAGCTCGGATCTGGGCGTTTTGCGGACATCGAGCGCATGTGCACTGAACCCGTACGGCAGGCCGCGAAGCTTCGCCGCCGCCGCGGCAACGCTCGCCGGAGCGTGGGCGAAGTATCCGTGTACGCCTGCGATCTCGCTCCCGTCGAGGCGTTCGGCCAGAGCTGCGGCCTGTGCGGCGATGGTGCCCGGAGCGAGCACGTCGATGAACCGGGCGATCTCGGCTACGGCGGGATGGGTTGCGCTCGGCTCGCCGGTCTTGAGCGCGACGACTGGACCGAGCATGCCGGCCCGGTGTAGGGCGAGGAGCTCGTTGAGGGCGAAGACCTCCGACAGCCGTGGCCATCCCGAGAGCACGACGGCGATCCGGCCGTCCCGCCCGCCGCGGCCATCTCCGCTTCGGTCAGAGCTGTTCGACATTGTCACCGTCCATCCGGTGCCGCGTGTCGAGGACATAGCGCGAACAAGCCGCGACGAGCCCGAGGTCGAAGGCCTCGTGGTCCGTCACGAGAATCACGATGTCTGCCCGCTCCAGTTCCTCCCGATCGGCGCTCACCCGCCGCAGGCCTGATCCGTCGAGCACCTCCTCGACGACGTGCGGGTCGGCCGCCGCGACCTCGGCGCCGTCCTGCAGCAGCCGCTCGATGATCGCCACCGCGGGAGATTCCCGGGCGTCGCTGGAGTTGCGCTTGTAGGCCAGGCCGAGGACGAGAACGCGCGCGCGGGACAGCGCCCGGCCCTGGCGATTGAGGGCGCGCGCGACTCGGGAGACGACGTAGTCGGGCATGTGGTCGTTGATGTCGTTGGCGAGTTCGATGAAGCGAAAGGAGCGGCCCAGGCGCTGCCGGACGGTCCAGGACAGGTAGCTCGGATCAATCGGCAGGCAATGCCCACCCACCCCAGGGCCGGGCGCGAACCGCATGAAACCGAATGGCTTGGTGGCGGCTGCGTCAATGGCCTCCCACACGTCGATGTCGAGATCGGCAGCCAACATGGCCAGTTCGTTGACCAGCGCGATGTTGACGTGCCGGAACGTGTTCTCCAGCAGCTTCGTGAGTTCGGCCGAACGTGGGGAGGACACGGCGACCGTCTCGTTCACGAGGGTTGCATAGAACGCCTCCGTCCTGGCCAGCGACACCGGATCGATTCCAGAGACGACCTTGGGTGTCGTCTGGAACGTCCACTCCCGGTTACCGGGGTCGATCCGCTCCGGGCTGTAGCCCACCGCGAAATCCCCGCCCGCCAACAGGCCCGAACCGGCCTCGAGCAGCGGCACCACGATCTGCTCGGTGGTGCCCGGGTAGGTGGTGGATTCCAACACGACCAGGCAGCCCGGGCGTAGGAACGGGGCCAGGGTCGCGGCAGCGGACCGGATGTAGCCGAGGTCAGGCACCCCGTCCTGCAGTGGCGTGGGAACCGTCAAGACCGCGACGTCGAACCCATCGAGTGCGGCCGCGCTGTCCGTGACCCGGTAACGACCGGACGCCAGCGCAGCCTGCAGGACCGACGTGCAGACGTCCTCGACGAAGGATTCGCCGGCAGAGAGCCGTTTCACCCGGTCGATCGAGACGTCGAGACCGGTTACGTCGTGCCCCACGGCCACCGCGCGCATGGCCAGTGGGAGTCCGACGTAACCCTGGCCGACGACGACGACGCGCTCGCGCCCTGCGGTACTCACGAGGCCTGCGGAATGGCCAGCGCCAGCCGGTCCCTGGCCGCCGTGGCCAGCTGCAGAGTCCCGGTCGTGCGTGCGCGGCGGTCACCCACCCACTCCAACTCCGCGCGCAGCCCGTCCACGAGGTGGGTGCGTGGCACCCAACCCAGCCGTTGCCGGGCTCGGCCGGTGTCACCGCCGGTCCGGCGCACGTCACCGAGCTGTACCGGTGCGGACTCGATCGCAATCCGCCGGCCGGCCAGTGACTCCAGCATGCCGATGACCTCGCTCAGGCTGGCTTCCTGTCCACCGCCGACGTTCAGCTCGTTCCCGGGACGGTCCGCGGTGAGGCAACGCACAATTGCATCGACGGCGTCGTCGACGTAGGTGAAGTCGCGGATCTGGGAGCCGTCACCGTTGCGGCGGAAAGGTTTCCCGCCGACCGCCGTCTCGCACAGCCGCCGGATCGCCATGTCGGGGCGCTGGCGGGGCCCGTACACGGTGAAGAAGCGCAGTCCGACCGATTCCAGGCCCAGCTCGCGGTAGACCTCCGCGAGTTTCTCGCAGGTACGTTTCGTCACGCCGTACGGCGATCGCGGAACAGTCGGGGTCGTGTCCTCGCGGCAGGGGTACTTCGCCGCATCCCCGTACACCGAGGAGGAGGATGCGTAGACCACTCGTGGGCAGCCGGCCTCCAGGGCAGCATCGAAGACTCGCTGCGTGGCCAGGATGTTGTCGTGGACGTAGGTCCCGAAACCGTCGCCGAAGCTGCCTCGTACGCCCGGTTGGGCCGCGAGATGGATCACGACCGGCCGGTCCGCGAGCAGAGGTGCCAGCGCAGCCGTGACCAGATCGTGCCGCAGCAGCTCGAAGCGGGGGTCGTTTCGCACCGCACTCAGATTGGCTTCTTTGTCGGCCGGGTCGTAGTAGGAGGTGAACGCGTCGATGCCGGTTACCTGCCAGCCTTCGGCGACCAGCCGCTCGGCCAGGTGGCTACCGATGAAGCCGGCGCTCCCGGTGATGACAGCGCGCATGCTCACTCCTGCCCGACGAGGCGATCGACGCCCGTTCAATCCGAATTCAGCTGGTGTTCTCCCTTCCGACGACTGTGGGCCGGTGCAGGCACGGGTCTCCATCGCACCTCCGTCCTAGTACCTCCCGCCCGGTGGTGCCCGGAAGGGGACCGCGTAGGCGACTGCGCTCAGCGCGGCTGGTCGGCAGGTCCTAGGACCATTGGGCAACTGTGTGAATGCTCCGCCGCTGGCAGACTCGATCGCAGGTACGCACGAACTTGCGCCGAGGATGCGGACGGAGGCTGGCTGAGTGCCCACCACGCCGTCAGCGCAGGACAGCACCTCCGGGGCGAGGGATGCGCATACCGAGCGGCGCCTGCCGGGTGCCTCCTCGTCGCGCGGCGCACCCGCCGCCGGCAAGGACCCGGTCTCGATCCGGCGCACGGTCGGGGCGGCTGAACCCGACGGTCGGTGGTGGCAGTACGCCGGTCTCGCGTCGCGCAGGGCTGGCTGGGTCGCATCGCTGGCTCTGATCGCGGCCGGGCTCGTGACGCTCTGGCAGTTGCTGTTCGCGGGCAGCCCGGGAGGGGACGTCTGGCTCGGCCGGGACTGGGAGCCACCCATCCAGCACCGCAGCGAGGGGTCCACGTCCGCGCCCACCGCGGCGGAGCCTGACGACTGCGCGGTCCGGCAGACTGACTCGGTTGAGCCGGGCGAGGACTCGGGCGGCGGCAGCGACAACTCCGGATCCGGCAGCGACGACTCCTGCTCGCAGGCGCAACCCGACGACGACAACTCAGGGTCGGATTCTGGAAGGGATGACGACTCCCACTCCGGCGGTGACGACGACTCAGAGTCCAGCCCCGTCCCGAGCGACGATGACGACTTCGAGCCCAGTCCCGCCCCGAGCGACGACGACGACGACTTCGAGCCCAGTCCCGCCCCGACCGAGGACGACGACTCCGAGGGTGACGACAACTCCGGTCCCGGCTCGGGTGGCGATGACTCCGGTGGGGGCGACAACTCCGGTCCGGGTGGCGACAACTCCGGTCCGGGTGGCGACAACTCCGGTTCGGGCGGCGGCGGTGGCAGCGATGACACCTCCCCCCTCCGGAGCTCTGACGACGGCGGCTAGCCGGCCCTGCTTTCCGGCGGTCCCTCCGGCAGTCGCCCGGTCCTACTACCAAGGTTCACTGGCGGGTGCGCCCTGGCTCGATGTGAGGCTGATCCGCATGCCCCGGTACCTGTTCGCCTCACATGATGGTTTCGGCCTCGGGCACGTCCGACGCAATGCCCTTGTGGCGCGCGCGGTGTTGGCCGCTGAACCAGATGCTGAGATCGTGATCGTCACCGGCCTGCCGATGCGCCCTTCCTGGTTGGGGGATCTGCGGGTGCGAGTGGTGGGCGTGCCGACGTTGTTGAAGGACTCGACGGGTTCCTACCGGCATGCCGAGCTGGACTTCGAGCAGGCGATCGAGCAGCGCGCGAGTGCTTTCAGTGACACGGTCCGGTCCCTTCGCCCGGACGTCGTCGTCATCGACCGGCATCCCTATGGCCTGGCGGGTGAACTGCGACCCGGGTTGGACCTGGCCCGGGCGGACG
>JALZDV010000301.1 GCA_030862345.1 Actinomycetota bacterium
GACCAGACGCCAGCGACCTGAACAGCCAGGGAAACATAGGCGACTCCATGAGCGACTTCCCGGACACCGACGAGTACTTCGCGGTCGTCTATGGCAAGGGAAGGGCCGCACTGGCGGCCGCCCGTGAAGCTGCCGGACCGGCCGCCTTCGACGCTGCATTGCGTTGCTACATCAACGCACAGGCGTGGCAGATAGCCGTACCAGAGGACATCGCCATTGTTCTGGACGAACTGCCCGAGGCCGGTCAGATCCTCGACGATGCCGGGGCCTTCGGCTGATCCGAGGAAGGAACCTACCTAGGTGGCTCGGCAGGGCCCTGACAGCGTCAACTCAGTTCGGTGAGCAGGCTCTGAATGCGGCCGATCCCCTCGACCAGGTCGGCATCGCCCAAGGCGTAGGAAAGCCGCAGATAGCCGTTTGTCCCGAATGCTTCGCCTGGTACGACGGCCACCTCGACCTCGTCGAGGATCAGCGCAGCCAATTCCGCACTGGTGGCGGGTCTACGATCGCGCAGTTCCCGGTCCAGCAGGGTGCGCACGCATGGATAGGCGTAAAAGGCGCCCTGGGGTTCCGGGCAGGCCACACCGGGGATCTCCCGCAGCATGGAGACCATCGACTGCCGTCTCCGGTCGAAGGCGGCCCGCATCATCACGACGTCGTCGAGTCCGCCGGTGAGCGCGGCCAGCGCCGCGGCCTGGGACACATTCGCGACGTTCGAGGTCGAATGCGAGTGCAGGTTCGTCGCAGCTGAGATGACATCTCGCGGGGCGATCATCCAACCCACCCGCCAGCCCGTCATCGCATAGGTCTTTGCCACGCCGTTGACGACGACGCAACGCTCAGCGAGCTCGGGTACGGCCACCGGCATCGAGACATGACGGGCATCGCCGTAGACCAGGTGCTCATAGATCTCGTCGGTGAGCACCCACAACCCCTGCTCGAGCGCCCACCGACCGATCTCGGTGACCTGCTCGGCTGGATAGACCGCACCGGTCGGATTGCAGGGGGAGCAGAACAGCAGCATCTTGGTGCGTGGCGTGAGGTGTGCGGCGAACTGCTCTACCGAGGCCAGGTAGCCGGTGCTCTCTTCGGTGACCACCTCGACCGGCACGCCCCCGGCCAGCCGGATCGTCTCGGGGTAGGTGGTCCAGTACGGGGTCGGCAGGAGCACCTCGTTCCCGGGATCGAGCAAGGCAGCCATCGCCTCGTAGACGGCCTGCTTCCCGCCATTGGTGACCAGTACGTCGGCCGCGGTGCAGGTCAGTCCGGAATTGCGCTGCGTCGCGACGGCTATTGCCTCGCGCAGCTCAGGAAGGCCCGCGGCCGGGGTGTACCGATGAAAACGGGGATCTCGGCAAGCCGCGGCCGCGGCTTCCACGATGTGCCGTGGGGTGGCGAAATCCGGTTCACCGGCGCCGAAACCGATCACTGGCCGCCCAGCAGCCTTGAGCTCCTTGGCCTTGGCATCCACAGCCAGCGTCGCCGACGGCGCGATTGAACCGACTCGGCGGGACACCCGGGCCCGGACCGTCGCTTCGGGTAGGGACACCGGTGCGGTGGGAGAGGTGGCCAGGGCGGGCTCAGCGGACGCCATGCGGCCTATGTTCGCATGACCGCCTATCCGGGCCGTGCACACGCTGGCGCGTGCTCCAGTACACTTGTCTGCTTGGGGGTGGCGACCCCTCAATCGGCTTGCCCACGATCCTGAAGCGGTTTCGGGCTCGTCGTGCCGGCCGAGGGGTGTGGCTCAATTGGTAGAGCAGCGGTCTCCAAAACCGCAGGTTGCAGGTTCAAGTCCTGTCACCCCTGCGAGGGTTAGGCGATCAAGGCGTTCAACCACGTGCCGCAGATGACGGCTGTGACCCGCGGCAACGAAAAAAGACTGGAGTGAACAGGTAAGTGGCGAGCAACCGAGGCGGACGTCGGCCAGCAGGTCGCGGCCGAGTGGCCGGTGCGCGGAAACGTCCGGTGGCCGCGCGCCCGGTAGGTCCGCAGGACGAGTCCCCGGTAATCGCATCCGCGGACCCGGCTACCGGCGTTGCGCAGGTCAGCCCGCCGGATACCTCCGCGGATGGCGAAGGCGTCCAGGACGAGAAAGAGGACGGCCTCGACGTCGCGGCCGAATCTGACCATCTCGGGGTCGAGGATGAAGCTGGCGATCTGGATGATGATGAACTCGGCGTCGACGACGATCTAGACAACGATTTAGACGACGATCTCGATCTCGATGACGAGGATTTGGACGACGAGGACGATCTCGACGTCAAGGACGAAGCCGACGATCTCGATGATGACGATCTCGATGACGACGATCTCGACGTCGAGGACGAAGCCGATGAGCTGGACGACGACGAGCCAGTAACAGCGCCGCTGTCCGGGCGGCGGGCCCGTGCGGCAGCTGAGCGTGCGGCGGCGGAGAAGAAAGCACCGCCGAACAAGAAGGACGCAACCAAGCCCGGCACGAAGCCAGGCCGGAACTCCGACCTGCCCAGCACTAAGAACGCCGGCTCCGCGAAGCCGACGAGGGCCGCAGCCGGCACGGGCAACCGTCGCAGCCTGATGCGATTCCTGCGTGAGGTGATCGCCGAACTCGGGAAGGTGGTCTGGCCCGGTCGTAGGGAACTGATCGTCTACACGAGCGTCGTGATCGTGTTCATGATCTTCATGGTGAGCCTGGTGGCTGGCCTGGACATTCTTTTCGCGCAGGGGGTGTTGGCTGTCTTCGGCTGAACCGCCGCAAGCCTGTACACCATGACCCAGACGCCCGGGGCGGAGCCCTCCGCCACCGAAGACGCGACCCAGACCGACGAAGAGAGCGAGCGCGTGTCAGCCGAGCCAGAGACACAACCGTCCGAGCAGGCCGCCGAGGAGCAGGACCCGATCGCGGCGTTGAAGGAGACCCTGCGCCTGTCACCGGGGGACTGGTACGTCGTGCACTCC
>JALZDV010000332.1 GCA_030862345.1 Actinomycetota bacterium
TTTGCCGAGAGCCCGCCCGGCGGGTCACCTGCGCAGCTACGACATCGGCGCGGGCCTGGAGTCGGGGCTGGTGATTCAGATTCAGCGCCGGATTCAGCGCGGGGTGAGCAAGGCGAAAAGGAGAGCAGGAGCCTCAGCGCAGGGCGGCGCGCAGCCGGGGTTCCTCGACCTCGAAGCAGCCGTGCTCGCGGCCGTCCACCACGATGACCGGCACCCGGTCGCCGTACTCGGCCGTCAAGGCCGGGTTGTTATCAACGTCCACCTCGTCGAAGGTGACCGCTAGGTCTGCGCAGATCCGGTCGAGGTCTGCCCGCGCGACGTCGCACAGGTGACAGTTCGTACGGGTGTAGAGCCGTACCCGCGGGGCCTGAGTCACCTGGATGGCACCTGGCTCAGGCCGGCTCTGGGCGGAGATCGGCGAAGCCGAGTTCGCGAAGCCGGGCCTTGCTGACCTTTCCGGTCACCGAATGCGGCAACTCGTCCACGAACTCCACCGACGTCGGCAACTTGAATCGGGCAAGCTGGGTCGCTGCGTACCGCAGTACCTCGTCCTGGGTCAGATCGCTGCCCTCGGACCGCACCACGATGGCCCGTACGCCCTCCCCGGTGAGCGGGTTCTCGACTCCGAGCACAGCCGCCTCCTCGATCTGGGGATGACCGGCCAGGACCACTTCCACCTCACGGGGATAGACATTGAAGCCGCTGACCAGGATCAGGTCACGCCGTCGGTCGACGAGATGCAGATCGCCGTCGGCATCGCGATAGGCGACGTCACCGGTCGCGAACCAGCCCTCGGCGTCCGGGCCACCCGAGGCATCGGGCCAATAGCCGAGGAAGACATTGCGACCGCGGACGAGGATCTCTCCGGTGCCCTCCTCCCCTGGATCGCCGAAGGGATCGTCGGCATGGAAGCCGGCGTCCGGGGAGTCGCCTTCCTCGAGCAGCCGGAGCTCGACTCCGGGGATTGCCTGGCCGATCGAACCCGCCTTGATCCGCCGGGTGACCAGGTTGGAGGTGAGCACCGGGGCGGTCTCGGTCAGGCCGTACCCCTCATAGACCTCGACTCCGAGCTCGGTGCGCATCGATTCCAGAGCGTCGACGGGTAGCGGGGCAGCACCTGAGGTCGCCAGGCGCACCGCGGCGAACCCTCGGTCGAGTTGCTCGCGCTTCCCTTGGGCGAGCCAGCCGAGATACATCGGCGGCGCACCGGGCACATTGCTCACCCGGTGAGCGGCCATCAAAGTCAAACTCGACTCGGCGTCGAAGCGCTCCATCAGGACGCCGGTCGCCCCGGTTCGGGCGATCATCCCGAGCACGGCGTTGAGTCCGTAGATGTGGAACAGCGGGAGAGCCAGCAGTACAACGTCGTCCGCGGTCATCGGCACCGGCTCCAGCGCCGCGCACTGGTCGAGATTGGCCAGCAGAGCCCGATGCGGCAGCATCGCGCCTCTGGGCGCTCCGGTAGTGCCGCTGGTGTACATCAGGACGGCGAGGTCCTCGCCGGCACCGACGGAGGCGAGTTGGCTGTCCGGCGACTCTTCGTCGCTGGGTAGTTCGTAGAGGACCTCTACGTCGAGAGGGAACGCGTCCAGGCCAACCGGCGGGGCGAGCCCGCGTGCGGTGAGGACCAGCCGCGCGCCGGAGTCGGCGAGGAGGTGACTCATCTCCCGTGCGGTGTAGGCGGGATTGACCGGTACGACGACCAGGCCGGCGCGCAGGATCGCGAAGTAGGCAACCGGGAAGCTCAGCGTGTTCGCCAGCCGGATCCCGATCCGGTCCCCTGGACGCAGTCCGCGACGGGTTAGCCCGCCGGCGACGGCGTCCACCCGAGCGTCGAGTTCGGCCCAGGTCAGCCCGGCTGCCTGCTCGGCAAGCTCACCTGGTTCCCCGGCCACCAAGGCAGGACGATTCGGATAGCGGCGGGCGGCGTCCCGCACGAGATCGGCGACATTCTGCCGGGAACCGGACCCCACTGTTCTCCGTCCTACATCGGCGATGCACCTGCCGCGGGTAGCGGCCCTGTCGCGGTCAGGGCCACCCTAGGCCGACGGTCATGCTGGTAGCAGACCCGACATGGTCACAAATTGGGGCACGGATATGACAAATCGGTCCACGACTATGACGCAGCGACATCGGTGAGTACCTTTCTTGCGCGGGGGGAACAGCCAAGCGTGATCAGGGCAGCCCGGTGAGCACGTTTGGAAGTCGGCCACGACGTGGGAGCGCGCCACGATGGTCATTACCCAGCTGTCGGAGGTGCTTGGTTGACCGCGCCGAAGTCGGTGCACGTCCGTCCCACCTCTGGTTCTGCACCTGCGGACTGGGACAGCACCGTAGTGGCTGAGGAGAACTTTCCCACCACCGAGGTGCCGGCGCTCCACGAGAGCGACGATTCCCCCGGCGAGGACGGCTTGCCCGAGCAGCCCGGTCAAGTGTGGTCTCTTGTCCAGCGAGTTCAGGACGGGGACTCCGAAGCGTTCGGTCTGATCTATGACGAGTACGTCGACATGGTGTACCGGTACGTCTATTTCCGGATCTACGACAAACACCTCGCGGAGGACTTCGCCAGCGAGACCTTCACCCGGGCACTACGCCGCATTGACAGCGTCACCTTTCAGGGTCGGGACGTGGGCGCCTGGCTGATCACCATCGCGCGCAACATCATTCGCGATCACGTCAAGTCCAGCCGGTTCAAACTGGAGGTCACCTCCGCCGACATGCGCGGCGCGGATCGGGCCACCGACGGTCCGGAGGACGCCGTGCTGGCCGATCTCACTCATGCCGTGTTGCTCGCCTGCGTCAAACAGCTGAGCCCCGAACAACAGGAGTGCATCGTTCTTCGCTTTCTGCAGGGCCTGTCGGTCAGCGAGACCGCACTGGCGATGGAGCGCAACGAAGGGGCGATCAAGGCACTCCAGCATCGTGCCGTCAGACGGCTCGGAAAGATTCTGCCGGAGGGGCTGCGATGATTACGGTCACGCACCTTGTTACTTGCCGGTACCCCGTAACGATCACCAGCATCGCGTCGTTGAGCAGCAAGACTGGCTTCTTGTTCGGGCCGGAGTCATCGAGAGCGGCCTCAGGGGACGAGGTCGGTATCGAGCAACGGGGGAGGGTGGGCTGAGTGCCGGTATCTGACGCGGATCGCTTTGCGGAGCTCATCGACGCCGCGCTACCGGCTCACCCGGGAGCTCCAGAACTCAACGGAGCCGCCGGGCGCGCACCCGCCGCCGAAGGCGAGACCCGAGAGCTGCTGGCCGTGGTCTCGGCGCTGCGGGAGATCGACTTCGACATCGGGCCGAGCGAACAGACTCGATGGCGCCAACGCCAGCGTCTGGTCGCCATGGCGGCTGTCCGCAGCAACGAGAGCAAGGAGCTTGCCGACGAAGAGGCGGGACGGCACCGGGCACTCGACGCCGCAGGACCCACCGAGCAGGTCAGCGTGTGGTCACAGGCGCTTGCCCGGATTCGGCAGGCACAGTCCGGCCGGCGTCTGATCGCCGCTCTCGCCGGACTGAGTGTCATCGTCGCCGCTCTGGGAATCTTGTCGCTTCTGGCGCAGAGCGCGATCCCAGGCGACAGCCTGTACGCGCTCAAACGCGGTACCGAGCAGGCTCGCCTGGTTCTGGCCGGTAACGAGCGGGACGAAGGACGGGTCCTGCTGGGCTTCGCCAGCATCCGTCTCGAGGAGATCGACGCCTTGCTGGATGCTCCGGTGTCCTTCACCGCCACCGGGTCTGGCATCCAGGCCGCCGACGGCGGGAACGTGTCCGAGCTTCTGGTCGCCACGATGGACACCATGGACCGGCAGACCACCGAAGGCACGCATTTGCTGACCACCGCGGCCGTGAACGACGGCAGCCTGCCGACGCTGCAGTTCATCGGCGAGTGGGGGATCGAGCAGTTCTCCGTCCTGGACGACCTGACCAGCCAGATGCCCCAAGCGGCGCGGGACCGCGCGGAGGGTTCAAAGGATCTGCTGCAGCGTGTGGTCCAACGCCTGGAAATCCTGGCTGAGGCGATCGAGTGCGACTGCCCCGAGAATCTGACCGAGTCCGACGAGCTCGGCCCGCTGCCGTCCTCTGACCTCTCGGACGAAACCGAGGGAGGTTCACCCTCAGCCTCTGGACCGACCGAGACCACAGCGGACAGCACCACTAGCCCGTCCAACAGCTCGGGCCCGGCGCCGACGACGACCGCTGAGCCGTCATCGGAACCCGCCGAACCGTCATCGGAACCCGCCGAGCCGTCGGAGCCGAGCATCCCACCGGTGCCGCCGAATCCCGACCCCAATCCCGACCCCAATCCGGTCCCCGCGCCGGACCCGGACCCAGATCCGAACCCGATCCCGATCCCGGATCCCATCCCGATCCCCACTCAGTCGGTACCACCAGAGACACCGGCTCCCCCGCCGCCGACCGACCCGAACGAGGGTGAGCCATGTACCCTGATCGGCTTCCTCGGCATCGAGATTCCCGGGATCTGGATCGGCGGGGTCTGCGTCGGACTGGGTGGCTGAGTAGGGGCTAGCACCGCGCTGCTGCCTCGCGGCACTCCGATTAGGCTCACCGGCGATGCCACGACTTGGGGTCCGCCGTCGAGCGACCAGCGAAGAGCGCGCCGAACTGGCGGGCTACGCCGCTGCTGCGGTGGCGGAGGTCGAGGCGGCACTCGACGTTCCACCGGATCCGACCGCCGCTGCCTTCTTCGACGTCGACAACACGATGATCATGGGTGCCTCGTTGTACTACTTCGCCAAAGGCCTTGCCGCCCGTAATTACTTCACCAGCCGCGATGTGGCTTCCTTCATCTGGCAGCAGGCCAAGTTCCGGATTGCCGGCACCGAGAATCCCGACGACGTCGTGACGATCCGGGACAACGCGCTGGCCTTCGTGGCCGGCCGCCCGGTCGCCGAGATCATCGAGGCCGGCGAGGAGATCTACGAGGAGTCGATGGCCGACCGGATCTGGAGCGGCACGCGGGCCCTTGCCCAGCTTCATCTCGACAGTGGTCAACGGGTCTGGCTGATCACCGCGACGCCGATCGAGTTGGCCGCACTGATGTCCGCTCGGCTGGGGCTGACCGGTGCGTTGGGCACGGTGTCCGAGATCGAGGACGGGATCTACACCGGTCGTCTCGTCGGTGAACCCATGCACGGTGAGGCCAAGGCGGTGGCGGTGCGCGCGCTGGCCGAGCGTGAGGGCCTAGACCTCGAGCGGTGTGCTGCCTACAGCGA
The DNA here is from genome assembly GCA_030862345.1 of Actinomycetota bacterium. GTDB lineage: Bacteria > Actinomycetota > Actinomycetes > Mycobacteriales > Geodermatophilaceae > JACCQS01. The sequence goes on from JALZDV010000332.1 coordinate 5,237, forward strand.
CTCGGCGAATGACGTACCGATGCTGTCCATGGTCGGCCGACCGGTCGCGGTCAACCCGGACAGTGAGCTCAGGGCGATCGCCCGCGCCCGTGGCTGGGAGATCCGTGACTTCAGGACCGGTCGCAAGGCGGCCAGGATCGGCCTGCCGACAGCGTTGGGCATGGGAATGGTCGCCGGAGCGGTCGCCGGAGCCATCGCCGTACGCCGGCGCTATCGCTTCTAAGCGCCGGCCCGGCTCAGTCCGGACTAGGAGAAAACCGAGCGACGCTGCATGAGTAGGCGGTAGAGCGACTGCTGGATCGTCTCGCGCACCTGGTCGGTGAGGTTGAAGACCAGCATCGGGTCATCGGCCGCGCCCGCCCCCAGGTGTGCCGTCGGGATGGGTTCGCCGAACTCGATCAGCCATTTGGCCGGTAGCGGCACCAGCCCCAACGGCCCCAGTAGCGGGAATGTCGGAGTCACCGGAAAGTAGGGCACGCCGAGGATCCGGGCCAGCGACTTGAGGTTGCCGATCATCGGAAAGATCTCCTCGGCGCCGACGATCGAGCACGGGATGATCGGTACACCCGTCCGGACGGCCGCGCTGACGAATCCGCCGCGACCGAAGCGTTGGAGCCTGTACCGGTCGGCGAAGGACTTGCCGACCCCTTTGAAACCCTCGGGATAGACACCGACGAGCTCGCCCGAGCTCAGCAGTCGCTCGGCATCCGGGCTGCAAGCCAACGTGTTTCCGGTCTTTCGAGCAATCGATCCGACCACGGGGAGTTTGAAGACGAGATCCGCACCCAGGAGTCGCAGTCGCCGCCTGGCCGGGTGGTCGTCGTGCACGGCCAGCGCTGTCATGAGTCCATCCATCGGAACGGTGCCCGAATGGTTGGCCACGACCAGCGCACCGCCGGTGTCGGGAATGTTGGCCAAGCCGAGCGTGTCTATCCGGAACCACGACCGGTAGAGCGGGCGCAGGGCCGGAAGAAAGACGTGATCGGTGAAGTCCTCGTCGAAGCCGAACTCGTCGACCTCGTAGTTCCCGGTCAGCCGGCGGCGCAGAAATGCAAGACCTTGGGCGACTCGCTCGTCCCAGCCCTGACCGTCGGGCATGGACCCGTCACCGGGAGGCACTGGCGCAGCCGGCGGGAGGGTCGCCCGCTGGATACGAGGACGGGCGGTATCCGTCCGGGCCATCGGGATCACCCGCGCCTCAGGCATCGATTGGCTCCTGGATCCGGTTGAGCGTCGCGGCACGCAGCAGACGTCGTTCGAGCCCGCGGATCCGGGACGGCCCGATCACCGGAGGGTGCACGTTACAGAAATCGGCAAAGGCCTCGGCGGTGGTGTAACTGGGCCGATACCCGAAGTCCTCGATCAGCCGGGTGGTGTCCACGACGCGCCCGAAGTTCAGGAACCGTAGCTGCTCTGGCGAGAAATCTGCCACCCCCGCCTGACGGAGGAGACCACCGAGGAGCCCGACCAACGGGGCAGGTACCGACACCGGGATTCGCCCGGCTCGCCGAATTGCTTGGGAGAGAAGCAGAACACCATCTCCGCCGACGTTCACTGTGCCGTTGTAGTTGCCGATGGTGGCCAGCCGGAGAACCTCGAGCGCATCCTGCTCGTGCAGCATCTGCACGCGGGCGTCGAAACCGAAAACTGTTGGCACCAAAGGCATCGAGAAGTATCTGGTCAGCATCGAGTCGATGCGCCGGCCGATGAAGTTGGTGAACCGCAGCACGGCACATGACACGTCAGGGCGCCGGCGCCCGTATCGGCGGACGTACCCCTCGATCTCGACTGAGTCCTTCGCATAGCCCGACGACGGCACTGCTCGGGCATCGGTGTCCTCGGTGAACAGTGCTGGGTCGCGGGAACTCGACCCGTACACAGTGGTGGTGGACTTCACGACGAGGCGGCGCAGCGTCTGCGCCTTCTGACAGGCGGCGAGCAACTGCATGGTGCCGATGACATTGAGTTCCTTCATCGAGGTCCGCCCGCCGGCCCCGCCTGGTGCGGTGCCGATGTTCATGTGCACCACCGTGTCCACCTCGGCTGAGGCGATCAACTTCGCGATCAGCGGATTGCGGATGTCGGCCCGAATGAACTCCGTGCGGCTCAACGGGAGCAGCATCTCCGGTGATGGCGGAACGGAATCAACTCCGATGACCCGTTCGATGGTCGGGTCGGCGGCCAGAACGGCGGCCAATTGACCACCGAGGTAGCGACTCACTCCGGTGACGAGCACGACCTTTGGTGCCATGGTGGAGCTCGCCGGCCCGGGCTCTACTTCTTATTCCGGCGCTGTACGCGGGTCTTTTTGAGCAACTTGCGATGCTTCTTCTTGGCCATGCGCTTGCGGCGCTTCTTGATGACCGAACCCATTGCTTGCAACCTCATACTTCGTCGGTGGTGCGACCTGCGGCCAAGGGTACCGGTCCCCGGAAATCGACCTCATGGGAAAGACTGGCCGGATGGATGACCTGATCGTCGTACGGGGCACGGCCGTGTCCAAGATCAGCGCCGATCGGGCAACGCTGACGATCACCGCCAGGGTCAAGCAGCCCACCGCGGCCGAGGCCGAGCGCGCATTGGCCGAGTTGACTTCCGCTGTGGATGCAGTGCTCGATGACTTCAGCGCGGTGGTCACCTCCCGCCGTACCGAGCACTTCTCGATTCGCCCGAACACGTACTGGCATGCCCCGTCCGGCGCCAACGTCGTCGACGGCCAGATCGGTGAGCGTGGCATTCGGATCACGGTCGCGGACATGGGACGGGCCGGTGCCCTGATCCGGGTGCTCTATGACGCCGCCGGCGTGGAGGTTAACGGACCGGAATGGGAAGTCGCCGATGACAACCCGGTGCACGGACGCACCCGGCAGGCCGCCGCACGCGACGCCCGGGAGCGCGCCGAGCAGTACGCCGAGGGTCTCGGGCTCGCTGTGGGCGACGTCGCGTTCGTCCGTGAGCCGGGATTGCGCCCGGAGCCGCCTGACCTGGCCAGAGCTCTGGCCTTCGTAACCGACGCCGAAGCCGAACCCGTCATCGATCTCGGTTCGGCTCTCATCCAACTCAGCGCCAGTGTGGAGGTCGGGTTCCGGATCGAGCCCGGGCCCTAGAACTCGTGGCCTCGTCGTTGCACATCGAGCATTCCCAGTTAATGCGCTTGACCTCACGTCGGCGTTAGCTTCTAGCCTCGGGGCATGACCTCCTTCGACAACGGCCCCAGCCCAGGCAGCGCAGCGGCACCCGCGATCGTGGCGGAGGGGCTGACCAAGATCTACAGGTCACGCTCTGGCGAGGTTCGCGCGCTGGACGGACTCGACCTAGAGGTCCAGGAGGGAACCGTCCTTGCGCTGCTCGGTCCGAACGGGGCCGGCAAAACGACGACGGTGCGGATCCTGGCGACGTTGTTACGGCCAGATGCCGGACGGGCTTCGGTTCTGGGCTATGACGTGGTGGACGACGCACAACGGTTGCGCCGCCGGATCGGCCTATCCGGCCAGTACGCCGCCGTGGACGAGAACCTCACCGGACGGGAGAACCTCTGGATGTTCGGTCGGCTGTATCAGATTGCCAGCCCGACCAGCCGGGCCCGCGCCGATGAACTCCTCGAGCAGTTCGATCTCAGCGACGCGGGCGACCGACCGGTCAAGACCTACTCGGGTGGCATGCGGCGGCGCCTTGACCTTGCCTCCGCGCTGATCGGCCGTCCGCGGCTGCTCTTCCTCGATGAGCCGACCACCGGGTTGGATCCGCGCAGCCGGATCGGTATGTGGGAGGTAATCCGCGGTTTGGTGCGCGAGGGATCGACCTTGCTCTTGACCACTCAGTATCTGGAGGAGGCAGACACCCTGGCCAACACCATCGCGGTCGTGGACGCCGGCAAGATCATCGCGCGCGGGACCGCCGACGAACTGAAGTCCACAGTGGGTGGCGAACGCGTCGAGGTTGTCGTCCACGACCCTGCCCAGCTCAGTACCGCCCTGGACCTGGTGACTCGATGCTGCATGGCCGAAGCCTCCGTGGACGCACACACCCGCCGGCTGACCGCGCCGGCCTCTGGCGGAGCCAGCCAGTTGGTGACCGTGATCCGGGCCCTGGACGAGGCAGGGATCGCCATCGACGACGTGGGGCTGCGCAGGCCGACGCTGGATGATGTATTTCTGAGCCTGACCGGCCACGCCGTGGAAGAAGTAGCCGATGCCGAGGCCGCTGTTTCGGCCGGGAGGACCGCGTGAGCACGATTGAGAACCAAATGAAACCCGACATCGATCCGCCGGAGGACGGATCCGCCTTCACCGACGCGATGGTGGTCACGTGGCGCAACCTGAAGCGGATTCCGCGGATCCCGGAACTCGCCGTCTTCGCGATCCTGCAGTCGGTCATGTTCGTGCTGCTGTTCGCGTTCGTCTTTGGCGGGGCGATCCCACTTCCGGGGGGTGGCTCCTACCGGGAGTTCCTGATGCCCGGGATCTTCGCCCAGACGCTCACCTTCGCTGCGGCAACGACCGCGATCGGGATGACGGACGACATGGCCAAGGGGCTGATCGACCGATTCCGTTCGCTGCCGATGTCACGTTCTGCATTCCTGACCGGCCGCACGATCTCCGATGTCGTCTACAACCTGGGCATCCTGATCGTCCTGATGCTCTCGGGCCTTGCCGTTGGGTGGCGGGTGCATGAAGGCATCGGGCGGTTCCTCGCCGGCATCGGCCTGGCTCTCTTGTTCGCCTATGCCATGTCATGGGTCGGAGTATGGCTCGGCATGCTGGTGCCCACCGTGGAGGTGGCTCAGCAGGTGGCCTTCACGGCGATCTTCCCGCTGACGTTCCTGTCGAATGCCTTCGTGCCGCTGCAGACGCTGCCCGGCTGGCTGCAACCGGTCGCGGACTGGAACCCGGTGAGTGCCATCACGGCCGCGCTGCGGGAGTTGTGGGGTAACCCGAACCCGTTCGCGACCAGCAGTTTCCCGTCCGAGCATCCGGTGTTGCTGACGCTGATCTGGACCGCGGTGTTCGTTGCGGTCTTCGCTCCGTTGGGCGTACGGCGGTATCGGGCGACCTCCCGCTGAGGCAGGCTCAGGCCGTGTCGTTGAACGCGTCGCGCAGATAGTTGTGCACTGCGGACTCGGGAACCCGGAACGAGCGACCGACCCGTACGCCGGCGAGCTCCCCGGAGTGCAGGAGCCGGTAGACGGTCATCTTTGAGACACGCATCAGGTTGGCCACTTCGGCAACCGTCAGAAAAGCAACCGAGGAAAGACCACCCAGGGGACTCTCGCCGAGTGCGCGGGGTTGCGCAGGACCTGGCGGAGCGGCGGGGTCGCCGGAATCGTCGGCTGGGCGACGTCCGGGCGAACCCGAACCGGATGAGGACACCATGCTGAGTTCACCGAACCTTCGGCACGCGTCGGTCGCCGGCTTCCCCTCCGGCTGACCCGCGTACTGGCGTGACAGTAGCGGTACGCGTGTGACAGAAGCGATAGCAGAGGCCCATCGAAAACCAAGCGTGACCCATGCGTGATGCCCGACCGGGTGGCGCAGCTCAGTCCTGCGCCCGTCCCAACTCCGCGGATCGATCCCGCGCGGCTTCGATCGCGGCCAGCAGTGCCGCCCGAACACCATGTCGTTCCAACTCCCGGATGGCCATGATCGTGGTCCCACCCGGTGAGGTGACGGCCTCGCGGAGCTGCACCGGATGCTCGCCGGTGTCGCGCAGCATGGTGGCCGAACCCAGGGCCGTCTGCACGATCAGCTCGGCGGCAACCGCGCGGGGCAGACCGAGCAGGATTCCGGCATCGATCATCGCCTCGACGAGGAAGAAGAAGTACGCCGGCCCGCTTCCAGACAGCGCCGTCACCGCGTCGAGTTGGGACTCGGGGACCCGGATCACCCGTCCCACGCTGGCCAGCACAGTCTCGGCTGTGCTGACGTGCTGCTCGGTGGCATGCCTACCCGGACTGATCGCGGTCATCGCCTGATCGACCAGCGCCGGAGTGTTCGGCATCGTGCGCACGACGGGGGTGCCGGCCGGTAGGGCCGCCTCGATCCGCTCGGTCGGAATGCCGGCGGCTACCGAGATGACGACCTGCCCCTCGACGTGTGACGTGATCTGGGCGAGCAGGGTCGCGATGTCTTGCGGCTTGACGGCGATGAGCAGGACATCCGAGGCGCGAACCGCTTCGGGCACCGACACGGCCCGCACGTCGTAGGTTCGGGCCAGGTGGCTCGCCCGGTCCGCGTTGTGCTCACTGATCACGATCTGATCCACGGCAAGCGGTCCACGCAACAGCCCGGACAGCAGGGCTTCGCCTATCTTGCCGCCACCCAGAATCGCCAGCCGCATGCGCTCTGTCATCCCTTGGTCGCCACGGCGCGAAGGAAGAAGCTCACATTCGCTGGTCGCTCGGCCAGCCGCCGCATCAAGTAGCCGTACCACTCCTGGCCAAAGGGCACATAGATCCGGACGGTGTGCCCGAGTTCGAGCAGCCGCCGCTGTTCGGTGGGTCGAATGCCATAGAGCATCTGGTACTCCCAGGACTCCGGCATCCGGCCGTACCGGGCGGCTCGCTCCGCGGCGATTGCGATCAGCCGCGGATCATGGGTGGCGATCATCGGGCGGCCCTTGCCGGCCATCAGCACGTTGAGGCAACGCACGTAGGACAGATCCACCTCGTGCTTGTCCTGAAAGGCGACCTCCTCCGGTTCGGCGTAGGCGCCCTTACACAGCCGGACCCGTGACCCCGGGCCGGTCAGGGCGGCACAGTCGAACTCGGTTCGCCGGAGATAGGACTGGATCACCGCGCCGGTCGCCGGATACCGAGCCCGCAGCGTCTCCAGGATTCCCAGCGTCGAGTCCGTGGTCGTGTGGTCCTCCATGTCCACGGTGACCGTGGTCCCCGCTCGCTCGGCAGCGGCGCAGACCTCACGCGCCCGGTCGAGCGCGAAGACCGGGTCGACGCTCTGACCGATCGCGGACAGCTTGATGCTCACCTCGGCGGCAGGGGTCAGGTGTTCAGCGGCGAGCCGCTCCAGGAGCCCGATATAGGTCTCGGTGGCGGCCACCGCCTGGGCCAGATCCGTGGTGTCCTCTCCAAGATGGTCCAGGCTGGCGGCGAGCCCCAGGTCGGCGAGTTCCCGAGCCGCGCGTACGGCGTCATCGATCCCCTCACCGGCTACGAACCGGTTGACCACCTCGCGGCTGATCGGGGCTCCCGCGACGGCCTTCTTGACGGTGTCGTTCCCCGCGGCAGCAAGGATCAAGGATCGGAGCATGGCGCGACGCTATCTCTACGGAGGTCTACGGAACGATGACGGTCGCGGCAGGCAGCACCACCAGGACTGTGCCCGCGAACACCAGGATGCAGAGCGTGGCCAGTCCAAGCGGATTACGGCCGGTGCGTGCCCGCAGAGCGCCCGCCACAGCCACCAGCCCGGTCACGACCAGCGGACCTGCGAAGGCAGCGACGTAGGGCAGCAGTTCCCATACCGCCGAGAAGGCGTACCAGGCCGCCACCCCTAGGCCGAGCGCGGCAAGCAGTTCGACGGCCAGGATCACCCAGCTGGCCACTCCACCGCGCAGGGGTAGCACCACAGCGTCCTGGTCCTGCTCGGCCGGCGGCGTGGTCGCCACCGGGGAAGGCGATCGATTGGCATGCGATGTGCCCGCCGTCGCCGTCGAGTCCGCGGACCGGAGGCCCGGACCCAAGCCGGTGGACACCGACGCGGTGCTGGCCACCGCGCTGGTGCCGCGACGCGAACTCTGCGGCAAGCCAGTGCCACGCGAGGCCCAGCCCGCCGTCGGGACCGGGCCGGTGTCGGTACGCGGCGGGAGCAGCATGGTCGGGACGATGTCGGGGCGTTTCGGGGCGGCCGGTTGCGGGGCGGCAGCTTCCGGGGCGGCGGCCTGAGGGGCGGGTGGCTCAGGGG